>DASZZA010000035.1:0-13730 GCA_035545135.1 Lacipirellulaceae bacterium
GCAACATCCTGCGTCTGCACGTTCCAGTAGCCCTTTGTCGACTCACTGCCCATTCTCGTGACGGCAGTGCCGACGGGAAGGATCGCGACATCCGCGCCGTCTTTCGATGGGCTGTCATGCAGGTGAGCTGGACGTTGCGTGATCAGTGAGGCGGAGTCGGCCCCGGCTGCTTCGAGCAAGACCATGAGCAACGCAAAGGTGGCAAGCAAGAAAAGGCGCATAGTGGCTCCTGTTGCGAGACGTCAATGATCAAGTCGAAGGTGGATATGTCGAGGCTCTTTCCCGGGGAGTCGACTAAAGCCAGCGCGCCACTCCGCCATGATGCGAACAAGTTCCGCGGTGTGACGCGCTGAACGAGAAGGTTCCATTGCGGCATTGAGCACTTGCCCCCGCGGGTGCCTTGCCGTCCTCGGTGCAAACCGGCGACGGCACATGATCACCGTGTGAGTTCGTATAACCTGGTCCGCTTTGGCCAGGCGTACAGGTTTGAATGGCAGGTGGATTGGAGGACTGGCGGGCATCAGCGGCAGAAGGCACCGCCAAGAGTACTGCGGCGAACAGCGCCGCCGTGACCACGGCTCGGCTCGCTGTCCAGGCGTGACGTGCAATGCGAAGAATTGAGTCTCCCTTTTCGGTGTTCAGACACTTTTGCCAAGCCGTATCGGCCGGCCAAAACCGGCCGATACGGATCGAGCATCCCCAAGGTTTATTCTGCGCCTCGCGAGGAAATTCACAAGCTGTCCGTTTGGACAAACTTGGTCAATTGCCAGGCTTCCTTGAGTCGGCGGGTGCGCTGTCGCTTCGACCAAGCCATGCGAGTGGCCGCCTTCGCACAGCCCGCAGAACGTGTCCTGGGAGCATTCCTGGCGGGTGAGGTGGAAGTCGAGCAAGACCAGGGCTACAGTAGGCCGCATCAGGGGGTCACCCAAAGTGACCGGCACATCCAAGCAAGGGGACTTCGATGGCAGCTCCGATCGCGCACGTTGGTGTTGCAAGAGGCTCGACGTATCAATTGTCAGTCACAAAAGGGAACGGATCGGGCAAATTCACGGCATTTGCCAAGGTCGTTCACCCAGACGGGGTGCAGGAGGAATGGTCCGACGGGGAAATTAGACCTGGGCCGAAGAAATCCCAGTTCAATAAGAAGGGGAAATACAAGATCAGCGTGGCGGTGACGTTTGACGATGCGGCGCCTTCAGGAGACTCCGCCGATGTGGACTCCGAATGTCCCGCCGATCCGGACTCTGGAGTCTGCCGCAACAACGCACTGAAAGCTGACACGTTGCCGATTTCTATCACCGTCGCATGAAGAATCTTGCGCTCGGCCTAGCTGTAATCACCGCCGGTATTGTGTCGGTGCCAGCCCAAGCCACCCCGACCTGTCCAGCTCGTCAGAAACTGCAACAGTGCTGGGACACCATCGAGCAGTCTTTGGCTGCCTTAGCAGCCGCCAAATCCGATCCTCAGCTGCAATTCGAAAAGGCTGCTCAAGAGTCAATCAATCAAGCTCAAAATAAACTGCTTGATGAGCCAATCGGCACAGCAGTAGGGCTGGCGCAAACAGTGACTCAGAATTTTCTGACAGATTACAGCCTTGCAGGGCTGGGTGTCGGGAAGGGTGGCGCAGCTTCAGCTTTACGCGGCGATCTCAATTTGCCATTGCCCGGCTCCGATGCAAACAACACTCAGCTTCGGTTAGGCACCATAGCCAAGCCGGATCTGGCTCAGCCAGTGGCAAACGCTCTGGCAGGCGCAACTGCTAACACGGTCGATGCGTTGCGCGAAAAGCTGGGGCCAGCGGATGATTATTCAGCGCAGGTGAGTTGGACATACCGAGGATCGTTATTCGGTCTGGAATTTGGCCGCGACCTAGCGCTATATCGAGACAAGCTATCTGCATTGCTCGCAGCCGCCTTTCCTGATGCCGAACAAGACTCGACGGACTGGAACGAGGGTATGCAAGCGTGCGCCAGCGGCACCGCCCCTCGGCCGCATTGGGCAGATTTGACGCCTGAGCAGTTGGAGGCGACGGAGCCTTTCAAAAAAGATGCAGTGCACTGCTCAGCGCTGTTGGATCAGCTGCCCAGTATGGTGGGAGAGCAGGTTGATCAGCTAAAAGCTTTTGCCACTGCCCGCGATCGGGCACACCTTGACCGCTTTGCCGATTTGGTCAACAACCAACCGCAGCTAATCGTAACCTTTACGCGCGAGCAGCTCGATCCTTTGGTGGGAAATTCGTCTTGGGCAGCCCGTATCAGTTTTGAAACCGGCTGGACCAATCTCGACTTCTTTGAAAGTGGTGATGGTCGCTCGTGTTTTATGAACAATAGTCACGACTACGCAAGCCAATCGGGATATGCCGGCGCCGGGGGAGGCTGCCTAAAGCAGTTCAGAAAATATGTTGAGGCTCACGATAGCAATCTGGATTCCCAGGATCGGCTGAATGCATGGGTTGAGTATGCGCGCTTACAGGACGTGCATGTCAGTCTTCCGGCCAACGCACTCGATCTAGATATCCCTGGCGCGACGAGGCTTTCAGCTTTGGCCGGATTTGGGCGAACACTGTTATCAGAAGGGAACGGTCGTTCTACGCGCGTTGACGGCACCATACGACGCGACCACTTCTCCGGCAACTCCGTGCGGCTCGATCGCACTATGTACTCTCTGGTGCTGACCCAAAAACTTGGGTTGATCAACGTCCCCTTCGTGCTAGCTTACAGCGACCACGCAGAATTTAGCGGCGGCTCTAAGGGACTGACGACGTCGCTGGGTCTCGGTTATGACTTCGGCGCGCCGGCGACCCCAAAGTTGGCCGATATTGATTTGGCGTCTCGATTGCGCGTTTTGAGGTCACAGTAGTTGTACAAGAGATAGCACCTCAATTTTAGATAATTGCTCCAGTTCCAATTGTCACCGGGGCTGACCACAGGCGGTAGGGGGCGATATGACAAGTCATCCGTTACGAATTATTGCTTACATCATCATGTTTTGGAGTTCCTGGTGTTACGCCGACCAAGGCACTGCAAACCACCGTTGGTATTCCGTCACGTCCTCTGACACCGTCGTCGTGTTTGTGCATGGAATATTTTCCAATTCGACCGACTGCTGGACCAATGAAAATGGTTCTTATTGGCCAGCGTTAGTCAAGAAAGACGGCCGCATGCAATCTCCAAGCATATATCTTGGTGGGTTTAGTACGGATTTTGGAAGCGGACTTTTTAGAATATCTGATGCTGCAGAAGAATTGCTTCGCTATCTCTCGACACCAGATTCGAGCGGGACTCCTGAGGTGATGACCAAGCAGCATATTGTCTTCGTTGCGCATAGCACCGGTGGATTAGTTGTACGACAAATGCTCACCGTCCACCGCGAGCAATTTAAGATGAAAACGATTGGTCTCGTTCTAATGGCCTCGCCCTCAAAGGGCTCTGAATGGGCAAACCGACTTGATGTAGTCCGCCGCACATACGGAAACCGTATGGTCAGTGATCTTAGGACGGATAGCGATTTTGTGAAGGGTCTAAACGACCAATTCGCTGATCTAATCAGCAACAAACTGATTCCCCATTTGACTGGCGTGGATGCGTTTGAAAGCAAGTTCATATTGCCATCAACGTTCTGGGGTCTCCCGATGCCGTGGAGTTCCGAGCAAGTGGTCAACCCAGACATTTCAGCCACATATTTTGGAAGTGCGAAAGTCCTTATGGCCGATCATTTCTCAATTGTTAAACCGGCAGATTTGGACGATCCATCACATGTGTTATTGGTCGATTTCTATTTGCATCGATTTCAAATTGAAGTTGACGCTGCCAAGCTCGACCATAATGTTTCGGCATGGGGCGTGCCACCAAGTGCTTCTGGCCGAGCACTCTTTCACGCGAAACTGAATTTGCACGATTCAGGTGCCGACGCGTCGCGCTTTTCAGAGGCATGGCCGGAAATTATCGACCACGGCGTGCGAAAGGTGATTTCGAGAGTTCTACCAGCTGCGTCGGGAGACTTTGTTTTTGATGGCGTGACAATGATTCCGAATGTTGGAGCGGGGGAGTCTCCTCGGCTAAAACTAGCTGGCCATGATTTGAATGCGCTCGCGGTCGCCGCTACGTCCGTTGACACTCCGCAGGCGGGTGGCAGTTCAAACGATTACACGACTCAGACCGAGTTCGTTGCCATTCCAGATCCGAGCCGTGTCGATGAAGATACGTCGTACCCATCTTTTTCCGATCATTTCCCAACGCAATTTGGCCCAGTCGCGGCCGCGCAATCGCTTAGCAAAGAATGGGGTTACTACATCATTCTTGCCTTAGCAGGTCGATGCCTGGCGAATCCGCAGCACATGACGTGTGACCGTAACCAATTGCTTCGGCTTTTAGGGTCGGCCCAAAAGTCACTCGAGGACAGCGACCCCCAACCTTTAAAAGACGAGTTATCACGATTCACGAAGCTGGCGGGTCAATAGTCATGGGCACACTGATTTCTGGGGTTCGCAGGTCGAAGCTCATCGCGTCAACAATCTTGGGCATTGTCGCGATAACTGGAGAGGCATCCAGCACTTCTTGTGACAATCCGACTTGTGCAGCGCTTCAGCCAGGTAAGTTAGATCACTTCACTACAGCTGTCCTTCAGTTCTTCGACCCTTCCAAGTCTGGGCTCTCAGAACCGCTGACATATTTGTGGGATCGGCAACTGATGACGTCAACCTCCCACATCCGAGGCTCGCAAGTGCTGCCGGTCGCCCTTTCCGAGCTGAATTCGACAACGCCCGACTCCAGCGAGTCAGCGGCCAAGGAGCTCATCGATACGAGCTCCGGCAGTCACGATATCGCCAACGAGGTTGCGCGCACTCGGGGCGCTCAAGCGGCGGTCTGGGGGAGCCTCTCCGCAGAAAGTAACGGATATGTGACCGTCGCCGTTTCACTGACGATTCCAGAAGCGACGTCCGATCAACAATCTTGGCTAACGTTACCGACAAGCGATATCGCAAAACGGGATGGGCTTGCTGTCCCGTACGTGGCTATTAATCGCCTGAATTTCGCGGCAGCGACCGCTAATTTGGCAGATCTATATGGGCATCATGCGAGAGTGCGATGTGCTAGGGCAGACCGATGCCCGCCTGGGTCATTGAGTATCTACGAAAGGCCGGATATGGCCTCTGCTTCAGAGGCGATTTCCGAGGGAGACGATCTTACAATTGATATTGATGCATCGAGACGCCCAACGGGTAAGTTCGTACCGGTTCGGCGACTCGCTGATGGTCGTCAAGGATGGGTCTTTGCCTACCACCTCGATTTCGCGCCCTCTAATGTTTTTGTTTCTAAAGATTTGACAGCTAAGGTCTATAGCAGCCCAAATTTCTCCACAGCTCCAACAATGGTCATAAACGGGCCCCGACTGCTGGCCGTACAAGACATGCGCTTAGTCGAGTTAGGAGACAACAAGGTGAGGTGGTATCTGGTGGCGCTTCCCTCGGGTGGGGCGGGTTGGGTCTCCCATGGGCGAGTTAAACCTGTTTGGGCTACGAATGCGATTCATTTCATCGCAGCTATCCACGCGTATTCTCGCGGTTACTATCAGAGTGCTCGCGAGCAGTTGGAGATTTTCCTAAATAAAGCGGCTGCAACCAAACAGGATCGAAGAGAGGACAACGTCGTATTGAGCGCAGCAAATCAACTAATGGCGGCTTCAATTATTGCGAATCAAAGTGTTCCATCCCTTGCAGCAACCACATCCGCTCTTAAATATATTGACGCGTCCGTCTCTACGACACCCTTCGATAGTGCTAGCTTTTATGTTCGTGCGTACGCGAAATATGCCTGGCGCGCAAACGCCGAATTGTCGACGCATGAAATCAAGTCGATAGAAAGCGATCTAGTGTCGGCGCAAAAACTTCGGATCGACGGCGTAGACAGCAACGCATACAAAGAATCTTTAGGAAAGATCGATAGGTCAATCGTTGATTTAAAGCTCCAATAGCCAGCCGATGGGCCAGAATCCAGTGAGTCTCACACGTTAGAACGCTCGGGGTCACTGGCAGGGGCGCCCTCAGGTGTGACGTTGTCCCAATTTTCACATCGCCCTAAGTTGGAGTTCGGCGACTTCTGAGGCATATTCCTGACCTCGTTTGGCGTACTCGCTTGGGGTCAGATGACCAAGCGCGCCATGTGGACGGAATTGATTGTAGTCCTCGCCCCAGGATTCGATAAGACGCTGTGCGTGATCGATCGACGCGAAGTCATAGACGTTCAAACATTCGTCCCGCAAGCGGCCATTGAAACTTTCGATAAAGCAGTTCTCTAGTAAACGTCCGGTGATCACCGTCTAGCCAACTGCTCTGCGGGTCCGCAGATTGAGTCCACATTGGTGGACGCGAGAAGTGTCCACGGGGAGAAATCGTGGACACATCTGGCGGCGTGCGGAAGTCTGGGCAACCCCGGACCTACCGGAGGTACTCTGCGGAAGAGAAGCGACGGATCGTTGCAGAGGCTGCGCAGCCCGGCACATCGGTGGCGTCGGTAGCGCGTCGACACGGCATGAACGACAACGTCATCTTCAATTGGCGCAAGCGCCTGCGAGATGGAGAAGTGCGCCTGATGCCTGTCGTGGTGACGCCGGAGGTGCCGAGCAAGGTGACGAAGGCCGGTACTGCGCGACCGCAGGCTGCTGGCCGCGAATCGCTGATTGAGATTTGCACGGCGCGGGGGCATGTCGTGCGTATTGGTGCAGGTGCCGACATCACCATGGTGCAGTCGATCCTGAAGATGCTCGGCGCATGATCGGCTTGCCCAGCGGCACCCGCGTCTGGCTGGCGGCGGGCGTCACCGACATGCGCAAGGGATTCGACGGACTGGCCGCCCAGATCCAGCAGGCACTGGCCGAAGACCCGTACTCCGGCCACGTGTTTGTCTTCCGCGGCAAGCGCGGCGACCTGGTCAAACTGCTGTGGTGGTCAGGCGATGGCGTATGCCTGTTTGCCAAGCGCCTGGAGCGTGGCCGCTTCATCTGGCCGCAAGCCACCAGCGGATCGGTCCACCTGACCGCCGCCCAGCTGTCGATGCTGCTGGAAGGCATCGACTGGCGCCGTCCTGATCGCACCTGGAGCCCGTCGATCGCAGCGTGATTTTTAGTCGAGAAATGTCATGGATTTTGCTATTGAATCCATATGCTCGAAATGTCCGAATCCGACCTGCCCAGCGATGTCGCCGCGCTGCGGAATCTGATTCTCCAGCGCAACCGCGAACTCACTGTCCTGCGCGGCACACTGGTCCATCGTGATGCCCAGATCGAGAAGCTGAAACTGCAGATCGCGCGCCTGCGCCGCATGCAGTTTGGCCGCTCCAGCGAGAAGATCGCCGAACAGATCGAGCAGCTGGAACTCTTGGTCGAAGAACTGGAAACCCCAGCCATAGCACTAGCTACCAGCCAGACTTCTGAAAGCCAGAAGCAACATCCCGCGCGCAAGCCGCTGCCCGAGCATTTGCCGCGCGAGGTCGTGACCCATTCTCCCGGCTGCATTTGCCCGGATTGCGGCCATCAGCTGCGTCATATCGGAGAGGATGTTTCGGAAACCCTCGAATACGTACCGGAGCACTGGAAAGTGATCCGGCAGGTGCGTCCGAAATTGTCCTGTGATGCCTGCGACAAGCTGATCCAGGCACCGGCGCCCTCGAAGCCGATTGCCAAGGGCATTGCCGGACCGGCGCTCTTGGCCCACGTACTAGTCGGCAAGTACTGCGACCACCTACCGCTCTACCGCCAGTCCGAGATTTACGACCGGGCCGGCATCGACCTGCCGCGCTCCACGCTGGCGGACTGGGTGGGTGAATGCGCAGCCTTGCTCGATCCTTTGATCGACAAGCTGGCCGAGCATGTGTTTTCAGCCACCAAACTGCACGCGGATGACACGCCGGTGCCGGTGCTGTCGCCGGGTCTGGGCAAAACCAAGACCGGGCGCTTATGGACCTATGTCCGGGACGACCGGCCTGCGGCGGGACCTGATCCGCCAGCGGTGCTCTTCCGCTACACGCCCGATCGCAAAGGCGAGCACCCACGCCATCACCTGCAGCATTTCCGCGGCACGCTGCAGGCAGACGGCTATGCGGGTTTCCATCACCTGTATGGCGGCGGCCAGATCAGGGAAGCGGCTTGCTGGGCGCATGTGCGGCGGAAATTCTTCGATATTCATCAGGCCAACGACTCGCCGGTCGCCAAACAGGCGCTGGATCGCATTGGAGCGCTATATGGCGTCGAACAAGCCATCAAGGGCCAACCCCAGCAGCAGCGACGCGCAGCGCGCCAGGAGCAAGCCGTGCCGCTGCTCGCTAGCATGAAACAGTGGCTCGACCAGACGCTGCAGCAGCTGTCAGCCAAGTCGGAGCTGGCACAGGCCATTCGATACGCCACCTCGCGCTGGCCGGCGCTGACGCGCTATTGCGACGATGGTTTGCTGGAGATCGACAACAACGCCGCCGAACGCTCGCTGCGCACCGTCGCGCTGGGACGCAAGAACTATCTCTTCTGCGGCTCGGACGATGGCGGCGTGCGCGCCGCGGCGATCTACAGCCTGATTGGCACCGCCAAGCTCAACGGTCTTGATCCCGAGGCCTACTTACGCGATGTGCTCAGCCGCATCGCCGAGCATCCGATCAACCGCGTCGCCGAACTGCTGCCTTGGAATATCGCGGCAATCCCCAACGGCTGAGCGGGCCGACGTCAAGCCGGTGAGCGGCGGACGCTTACGTTCTCTACGGGCTTTCCGGGCCGAATAAAGTCCAGTTGGACGCCGCGTCGGTAGGCCCACTCGTCCAGCGCCTTGGATGTGAATTCCGTTCCATGGTCGACGGTAATGGCCCTGGGCAGAGGGCGACACACAGATACCTTTTCCAGGGCTTCAACGACGCTCTGGCCGGTCAGCGAAGAATTGACCTCCAGCAGCACACTCTCGCGACTCCACTGATCGATGACAGTGAGTACCCGAAAGCTGCGGCCGGAGGCCAACTGGTCGTGCACGAAATCCATGCTCCAATACTGATTCGCGCCGCTTGCGGGTGGCACCGCGCCGCGATGCAAGCTAAACCGCTTCTTTCGCCGATTGCGCATGCGTACCTGAAGCCCTTCCAGGCGATAGAGCCGATGCACCCGTTTGCGATTGTCCTTCCAGCCCTCTCGTCTAAGCATGATCCAGATCCGGACATAGCCAAAGCGCGGTCGCGCCTGGGCGATCTCCCGAATGCGCATGCGCAGCGCCGTGGAATCTCTCGCCTGGGGCTTGTAGTACCACGTATTCGGGACGATACCGGCGAGGCCGCACGCACGTCGGCAACTCGTCCCGTAATGGCCCTGAATCCATTCAGCCAGCTCTTTGCGTCGAGCTGGCTTCAAACTTTTTTTCGGATGACGTCCTGCAGGATCTGCTTGTCCAGCGTCAGGTCAGCCACCAGGCGCTTCAACCGAGCGTTTTCCTCACGCATTTGCCGCATTTCCCGAACCTCGGACACGCCCAGACTGCCGTAGCGCTTCTTCCAGATGTAATACGTCGCTTCGGCAATCCCCATCTGGCGGCAGACGTCCGCTACCGGTGTGCCACTCTCCGCCTGCCGTAGCGCGTACGCCACCTGCTCCTCGCTATATCTCGACTTCTTCATCGCTTCTCCTTGCCCCTTCCGGGGAGGCCTCGAAGCGACCGTACTCTACTTATCAGGTGTCGCGAAATACTGGGACAACGTCAACGTACTAAGAACCATTGCGGCCGACTGCAATCGGCATTTCATCCAGTTTGTAGGCGAAAAGGGGTTCCTTCTTCTCGCATGTAGAAACCTGATGCAGAGGCGTACTTTTGGAACCGCAGCCTATAAATCGCCTGAAGCTGTTCTCAATCTGGGACTGATTGAGCGTTACAGAGTTGGCCTAGCGGACAAAGACGAGGCGCCGAAGCGGGCGCGCGAGCTCGGACTCTGGAAGGACTTTTATGACTCCTTTCAAGCTACTGCTCGAAAGAGCGTTATCTGAGCAGCTATCTTTTCAAGATACAGCCTTCACCAGTCAGGCGGCCAGCGTCCGCCTTAGGGACGCCAATTTGACGATCTCCACTTCCGCTTAGGGCTGTATGGAGCCTGTGGCTAACCTTTAGCCCCGAGCTCGATCCACTGACTGCGTGAAGTCAAGAATTACCTTTGCTACGCCTTCAGAATCGTCGTAGACGGGGTTGTGTCCAGCCTCTCAAAGTCACGTACGAGTCCAGTCCCAGAAGATCGAGCTGCGGCTGACCTGCGAAGATCGGACGGGGCTTAGTCGTTGCAATGACAATATTCATTTCGATTTCTCCCGATTAAGCCCTCTGGATGTGCTCAGCTTTGCAGAGCGAAATGAGCCTGCGACTTCCACCCATCGATGCAATTCGCAAGCTCATTCATTGCGCGAAGAATCGCGTTTCACTAACTACCCGCCTGTGGTGTTCTTGCGGAGGCTGTCGACGATCTTCTGTGCGACGGCTTCCTGGGCGGCGTCGCCTCTCTCGAATCGGACCGTTGCATGGCACACCGGCTGGGTCTTGCTCAGCGCGTACCAGATCGGATTGCCTTGGGTCGAGCCGATTTTGTAGATTACGCGCTGCGCGTTCTCGCTGCGATCCGGCGGGGGCCCTTTGGACATCTGCACGCCCATCAGGATCGACTGTGAGGCCATGTCGAGGTTGACCTTCGGGTCGAACTCATCAATGCGCGCACTTGACGCACCAAGGTTCTTAGGGCCCGCCTTGGGCTCTGCCGGAGAGTGTGCATAAGGATCACCCGGCTTCACCACCCAGTCCGACGGGACCGTCATGCTGCAATGGTTGGTCTTGCGCACGATTCCGTCCGCCGCGAACACCATTGGCGCGGCGGCCGCCAGAGCCAGTACTGAGCAAACAAGCAGAGTTTCAGATTCCATCGGTTTTCTCCATCTGAAAATTAGGCACGGTAAGGCGGGCCAGGCGCCAGCCGTAAACTGCGGTCTGGGTGACGGGAAGACTGCGCCTGGCTTGCCCAAGCCCCGCCGATCACACGCCCGGATTCGGCTCGCACCGCGCAAGACCGATGGCCGGTTGGGCGCCGGCTTGGCACCGAAGCGGTACTCGCGCGTCGCTTTCCAGCACGCAGAAGACAATGATCACGATCAATCCCAGCAACGGGATCAGCGCGATCAACTGCCACCAGCCACTGCGGCCGGGATCGACCCGCAACGAAGGTCCGAATCAGTCCGCAGTAATGCCGTTGCCCGCGTGATGCACTGAAGCCATTTCCATCTCCGACGGACGCTGGCGCTTTTCCCGATCATTTATGCGGCGCCGCGATGCTGATGTGGTTGCCGGGGTCGACGGCTTGCTCCGCCCTCGTGCAGATATCCCCCTCGTGGCGGATCACGTCTTCGGCGGCGCGCCAGACTTCCGTCTTGTGGCCGACAACCTGCTCGGCTGCACTGGCGCAGGCCAGCGCGGCCTCCTTGTAACGCTCGAAATCCGGCCGGATGCCGGCAAGGAAATCGCTGCCCAGCGCGTCGATCTCGGACTGGTGTTTCTGTGCCGTCGCGCGCAGGCATGACTCGTCGTAGGCATTTCCCTGCTGTGATTCACCGGATATGTGTTTCACCGGACACTTGCGCACGTCGGCGAGATAAGCCGGCGGATTGCCTTGCGTCGCTGTGCCGGAAGCGAGCTGTACTTTCTGGTCCAGTTCGCGGTCATGGTCGTAGAGATTGCACAGATTCAGGACCCGGGCTTCACGCTCGTTGGCACTCACAACCTCGGGAATCGATTTCTCGGCTGCTGCGGTCCTCTCGTCCTGCTCCTTCATCAGGCGCAGAAATGCAGGGTCTTTCATCATCGCGTCAGCATTGGTTCCGTATTTGGCGATCAGGGGCTGTGCCTTTTTTTCGATGTCCGACTCTATGTCGGCCTTGGCCTTTTCAATCTTGTCCGCACGCGCCTTCTGCTGGGCTTGCTGTTCGACTTGTTCGGGAAGCTGAGGCTCGGGCGGCAACTCCTTTTGCGCTGCCTGCATCCTGGTCTGGTAATCCATCAGCAGCTTTTGATGCTCTGCGCTGTTCATCATCGCCCCGCGGTTGTTTCCATACTTGGCCAGGAGGGCATTTTCTTGCTTGTGAAAGTCCAAGTTGATCGCCGTCTCTTCCTGCTGGACCTTTAGCCGCTGCGGTTCCTGCGCCTTCATCTGCGCCCGCAGTTGCACCTGAGCATCCCGATCCTTCGCGCTCTTTGCCTGCAGTGCCTGCTCGTCGAGCTTGGCCAGGGTGTGAATGGCGGCCTCGTAGCGATCGATGTTGCCCAGCGACTTGCAATTGGCATGCACGTGCTGCGGCAATGCCGGCAATGAGGCAAAGACCTGCGCTGCGGATTCGTCCGCGGACTGAACGGAACCGGCAAAGCCAAGCAGCGCGCCTGCGATGCACGGCGCCATCGTGGCGATTGAACGCGTGATCATGAGCGCAACTCCCTGTCGCTTGCCGCCCTGCCGGAAGCCAGGTCGGCGGCAACCGCCCCCGGTTGCCTGACCGCGATGTTGCGACCGTCACGGCGCCGGCGCGAGAGCCAGCCGGCGGCCAGCGGCGCCAACAGTCCACCACCGAGTGCTCCGCCATTCTTGGTGGTTGATCCCGGCTCGGGCAGCAGCTGGAGGACGAACGTAGTGATGGGTCCGAGCGTCGCATTGACCGGATCGTGGAGGGTCAGGTTGATCGTGCGCAGCAGCGGCGCTGCGGTTTGCAGGAAGCTGACGGTGACGCTGCCGGTGGTTGCGCCCGGCTGGATGGTGAACACCGAGGCCGAGACGGAGTAGTCCTGCCCGAGCACACCGCTGCCGGTCAGGGTATATGGAACCGTCACGGTTCCTGTGGCCGGCGACGTCAGCTGCACGCTGACCACGTATGCGCTCTGGCTGCGCGCCGCCGAGGCGCTGACATCGATGAAGCTGACGGCGGGCGTGGATGTTCCGCTGCCGCCGCCATTGTGGATGGTTAGCGTGCCCGTGCCGGGGCTGGAGGCGCTGATGCCGTCGCTGCCGGTGGGCGCCAGGCCGAGCGTGGCGTTGTCGGTGGGGCACGACAGGCCCAGCAGCACCGTGCGGTCGGGCTGCGGAGAAGCCTCGTTGACCACCGGTACCGTGACCGTGGCGGTGCTCGCGCCGGCGGCGAAGTTCACGCTCTGGCTGGTGAACGTATAGTCGCCCGGCGCATGCGCGGAACCGTTGGCGGTGAAGAAGGTGACCGAGGCCGCGTTGGTGGTGTCGCCGGTGCGCGTCAGCGTGATGGTGGCGTTGGTCGTCCCGCTGGCGGTGCCGCTGGTGGTCACGTCAAAGCCGCCGGCCTGGAACGAGATGACGCTGCCGCTGAACTTGGAGATGAAGCTGTCCCAGGTGGTGTTGCCATTGCTGGTGACGCCGATCGATGACTGAAACGCATGGGCCAGCGGAAAGTCCGTCGACAGCGTGGCGCCGCCGATGATCAGGCCGCCCTGGCCGTCGTAGGCCAGGGCCAGCGCATCGTCCGCATCCGAGCCACCGAGATAGGTCGAGTAGATCAGGTCCCTGTCGCCCTGGCTGGCCAGGCAGAACTTGGCGACATAGTTGTCGCCATCGTTGAGGGTCGTCGAACTACCGTTTCCTGCCTGGCCCGGATGATAGGTGGTCTGCCATGCGGCGTTGCCCGCATCGCGCGTCGGGAAGTTTGAATTGGTTTGGCCGGTG
>DASZZA010000036.1:0-11152 GCA_035545135.1 Lacipirellulaceae bacterium
GTGCATGGCACTGCTGACACGTGCGGAGCCGATTCTCGCCCACCGCAAGTCGGGACTTCGGGTCGTTCACGGCCAACGTGCTGTGCGAGCCATGGCAATCGGAACACTTCGCTGCGGGGGCGAACCCCTGATCGGTCAGTACCGAATGAACATTGCGTGCGTAACGGGAGTACATTGCCGCATGGCAATTCCCGCAACTTTCATCAACAAGAGGCAGCCGGAATTGGCCCTGACTGGCTGCCAACGCCGGATGCCCAAGGTGACAGTCGGTGCACACCGGTTGGTTCTTTATTCGCGTAGCTGCTGATTCCAGTTGCTTCGCAGTCGCCGTTGCCACGTTGCGGCCGTGCACGCTGTTCTGCAGGCGACCTTCAATCGACTGGTGACACTTCGAACACGTTTTGGCGACGTTCGCTGGGTTCAATGTGGACCGGCGGTCGGCGGCAAAGAATATCCCGTGGGAGCCGTGGCAATCGGCACAAACGGCCGTAAGCTTCAGACCCGCTTCAAAAAGCCCTTTGCCGTGCGCTGTGACCGCGTATGTCTGTTCACCTTCCGCATGGCACGCGCCGCAGGTGCGGACCTGGTTGCCCCAACGGACCGGTGAATTCTTATCGTTGACTGCAAGTATCTCGTGTGGGTTCGATCCATGGCATTTGCTACAGTCCAGCGGTTGACCGCGTCCGCGCTCGTCCTTGTCGCCCGCCTTGGCGTGCACTCCCATGATCAGGTTGAGCTTCTCTTCCTTATGGCACAATCCGCATCGATCCCGGACTCGGCTAATGGGCACAAGTCCGGCGTGGGCATCGGCGTACTTCGTGCTCGTCGGGTCGCCTCCATGGCAATCTGAGCAAGCGACGCCTTTTTGCCAGTGAACATCGTGCTCCAGCGTCTCCTGCGGCACGTAGAACTTTTTCTGGGCCCCCTCCCAAAGAAGCGGTTCGGTGTGGCACGCAGCGCAACCAATTTTATCGTGCGGAATGCGCGAACCTTTTACCGGCGGTGGTAGTATAGTTGCGGCCGCCGCGGCTGATGGGCCGCCTGCTGGCTGCGAATCGGCGGCGGGGGAAGTTTGCGCTTTTTCTTGTCCGAGCGCATACTGAAGCGAGAATGCCAGCCACAACAAAATGGCGCCGACTCGCACGATCTTCATCCCCGGCTCCCAGAATCCCTCCCGGTCCGCCCAGTGCCGCCAAGTCAGAGACTCACTGTACCCGGTGCTACCCCATCGCGGAATAGAGATCCCAAAAAGCGGCGGCTAATGCACCTCCGAGCTCAGCGGGGGACCACGGCGCTAGACCGTTACGGCTTATCATATTTCGGATGCTGCTTATGAGCGACTGACAGGTGACACTCGACGCATACGTTCTTCGGTAAGATTTTATAGATGGTGCTCCGAACGTACGCGTCTTCCTGCTTGGTCAACTTTTTCTGCCCGAACGATTTGGCTATCTTCACGTGCTCGCTGCCCGGGCCGTGGCAATTCTCGCAAGTATTCCCTGCCACGTCCGGGGTTTCCTTCAGACTTTTGAAGCCAGTTGGTTGGCCGAACCCGGTAGAGTGACACTTCAAACAGGACGCATCTGCCTGGTACTTCGCCGGCAAAATCGCAAATGCCTTGGCATGCGGCGTGGTTCTCCAGATCTGGTACTGGTCGAAGTGACAGGGAGCACAAACTCTGTACCCGACATAGGTTTGTCCGGCGGGAGGCTGGGTCAACGGTTGCTGGGCTATGGACCTCTCGTGGCTAGACATCAACAATACCGCCGCAACCACCAAAGCACCGGCAAGTACGACCCAGGATTTGACCCGAAAAGGAATGCTGCCTCGGTACATTTTCAGACCTCCAAATCGTATGCTAAACGACGAGGATGGACGCTCGGAACGTGTGAGCAGTGTAGCAGGTGTACAGCCGAATGTCGAATATTTTTCCGCCGGCGGATTTTGCGGTACGATTCTACCCGGAATAATCCGGATACCACATGGCGCCTTCCACCTGTCGCCGGATCGCAGGCTCCGGCAGTTCGGCCTCGAAACCTTTCCGGCTCACTTCCGCGATAACCGCCGCGGCAATCTCCGCGGCCACGAAACGCAGTTCGCTCTGATCAGGATAAAGAGCCCCCGCGTCGAGCCGTTCTTGCCGGACCATGCTTGCCAGCCGCTGCGCTGCTACCAGAAAAACGCAGTCTTGAACCACACGCGCGCGCGACAGAATGCAACCCAGCCCGACGCCGGGAAACACAAACACATTGTTTGCCTGCCCAATCACGCGCAGCTGCTCCCCCCAAGAAACAGGCGCAAATGCCGATCCCGTGGCAACGATCGCATGACCGTCGGTCCAGCGGATCGCCTCCTCGGGAGTGCATTCTGCTCGTGTTGTGGGATTACTCAGCGCGAAAATTACCGGCTGCTCCACGTGTTTCGTCATTTCACGAAGCGCGGACTCTCCAAACGTTCCTGGCTGCGCAGTCGTACCGATAAGTATGGTGGGCTTTACGTGGGCGATGACTTCCAACAGGCTGTGCTCTCCGTGTGCCGAAAGCCCGTAATGGGCAAGGTTCTCTTTACTCGCCGCAAATTGGCGTTTGTGATCCTCGGCAATGTATCGCCCCTGATAGATCAGGCCATGACTGTCGAGAAATACTTGTGCAGTGCGCGTACGCGATGCATCACCGGCTTCCGCATTCATTGCCGCTGCCACTAGACGTCCGACGCCAACACCGGCCGCCCCAGCGCCGACATAAACTATTCGCTGTTCTGAGAGACGACCACCCGTCGTGCGCAGTGACGCCAGTAGCCCGCCGAGTACCACCGCGGCCGTACCCTGAATGTCGTCGTTGAAACTCGGCACAACTTCTCGATATCGATCAAGTACCTGAAACGCGATGTCGCCGTGAAAATCCTCCCATTGAACGAGGCAGTGTGGAAAGACCTCATTAACAGCGGCGACAAACGCATCCATGACCATCCAATACGCGTTGCCGCGCAGTCGCCGCTGCCGATAGCCTATGTAATAAGGATCACTCAGGAGTGCCGCATTGTTGGTGCCAACATCGATGCTCACCGGCAGGCAATTGCTGGGATGAACGCCAGCTGCTGCGCAGTAGAGTGCCAACTTCCCCACCGGTATTCCCATGCCGCCTGCGCCCTGATCGCCAAGCCCCAGTATCCGCTCATTGTCGGTGGCTACAATGAGATGAACATCGGACGACGGAGCGTTGCGAAGCAAATCGGCGATGCAATCGATATCATCAGGCGTGATCCAGATACCTCGAGGCTGACGCAGTATGTGGCTATATTGCTGGCACGCTTGGCCGACCGTCGGCGTGTATACGATCGGCAGCAACTCGGCAAAATTCTCAGTCAGCACACGGTAAAACAGCGTCTCGTTGCGGTCCTGCAGCGCGGCTAAACCAATGTACTTTTCCAAGTCGTCCGACTTGGCACGTAGATGCTCCAGTTCCAATGCAACCTGTTGTTCGATCGTCAGGGGCGTTGATGGAATAAGCCCGCGCAACCGTAATAAATCTCGCTCTTCCCTCGTAAAGGCGGAGCCTTTGTTGCTCAACGGGTTGCGTAGAAGATGCGGACCCACTTCGCGACGATCGTGGCGCGTGCTGCCAGTTTGCAAACGAGTCTCTATTCGTTGTTCGCTTGACATACGACTATGAGTCGGAAACGACAAATCGTGCGCGTGCTATTTGCTGGCAAATTGCGGATGTTGCTTATGTGTTTGCCGCAGGTGGCAAATTATGCACGTCGAGTCCGGTTTCGCCTTATCAATAGATTGGCGCGCAGCCTGTTCCAACTTCGCGGATAATGGGGGACTGTCGATAAATTGCTTCACGAATTGAATGTGGTCCATCGCTGCACCATGGCACGATTCACAAGCCACCCCGATCCCTTGGTCATGCGGGCTCTTCGCTGCACTGGCGCTTTTCACGATCGGAGCAGGATTAGAATGACAATTCTGGCAACTCTGGTCATTCGAATACTTAGCCGGCAATAGAGTGGCTAAATTGGCATGCACTCCGCTACGCCACTGTTGGTACTGATTGTAGTGGCATCCCCCGCACGTCTTTACGCTGTATTTCGATGAAGACGTCGTTGACACCGGTGTTGACTTGGAACGATCAGTCGTTACCATCTCAGGACCACATGGGCAGGCAGGTGCGCTTTCAGCTTTGGCTGAGTCTTGACCATCAAATTCCGGATGCTGTTGGTGTGCCTGCATCACGTGACAGCCAGCACAAACCTTGTCGGTGGGAATCTTGGTGATGGACGCCTTCATCTCCTTTTCAATCGCTGCCTCCTCACCGGGATTCGCCATGATGAACCTTTTGGCCGCATCCACATGCAGCGCGCCCGGACCGTGACAGGCCTCGCAGCCCACCATCAAGAGATCCTTATCTGTGCCAGCAACGTAGCCATTTGGTTGTCCAAAACCAGTAACATGACATTTCAAACATCCCGGAACGTTTTCGTACTTCTTTGGCAATTTACTGAACGCATGCGCATGCTTAGTCTCTGACCACGTGTCGGTCTGCGGACGATGACAGGTGAAACACTGGTTGCTTCCAATATAGGATTGCTTTGGATTTGTCGACGCGACCGCTCCCTGCGACGTATCACGCTTCTCACCCGCGTCCGCACCGCCGCCTGCGGCTGGCGGCCCGCTGCGATTACGTGATGGCGCCGGGACGTCCTCCGGGGCTGATAGTACGAGACGCGAAATCGCGCAGATTATGATTGCTACGCCAACGCGATGCGGCACGGACGTGGAACGTCCAATCATGGCAGTGAATCGTTTTCTGTTGTTTCGAGAAAATTAATGAATTGGCGCTTGCTGCCAACCGCTACAGGTTCAAATTTCCCCGGACCGACGGAAATATTATTTGGCTATTGCAGTTTCTACCTCAAATACCTGTCCCACTATCCTACCGTCAAATTGAACTTCAGCAAGAAATCTCCATTCATCATCTCGAGGAGGAAGCCCGCGCGATCGGTTTCCAGGATGTCGCTGTTATCGTCGTCGCGATTCAGCGGGTGTACGTACACTCGATACGGCGCATTTCTGGCCCTAACTGGCCCTAACTTGGTGAGCAACGAAAGGAGCGTTTCGATCTAGGAAACAAGTGGTTTGCCGCGATTGTGAGGGGGACAGCCAAAGCGGCTAGTTCGTCTTCGGAGATCAGCCGCGCGCCGGAAGAGTTGCCTTTGTAGGGATTTTTGGAATACCTGCTTTTTCTACGATCGCCTTGTACGTTCGATTCAGATTGTGACGACTCAACAATCCACCCTTCGTATTAGAGAAAACCCACGGACTTCCGGCAAGCCCATCAGCAACCGTCTGCTTACGATGGTCCCGAAGCGCGTCTATGGCAACTGTCGTCAGGTCAATCCGTCTTTTTCCCTTTTGGTTTTTGGCGCTTTTGTCTTGTGCCCGTAGGTGACGGTTCGGCGCACCTGACGTACGGCGGCATCGAGATCAACATCGTCCCAATGGAGAGCAATGAGTTCACCTTGTCGAAGTCCAGTAGTTATCGCGAGAACATACATTGCATACAGCCGGTTTGTTTTTGCCGCTTTAAGAAAGTCAGCTGATTGCTTTGCATCAAACGTCTTCAACTCCTTTTCGGGAATAGTCCGGAAATGGGCGAATACGCGGGTTGGGCCATCGTTGCCGGAAACGGGAGCCATGCTTACCACAATATGATGTCCGATCTAATCTGCGACATCGTCGGTGGGATTCTCGCACTGCCTTTTGGCTATTGGTCCTATTACGACATCGAGTGAACCGCGCCGGCTCTGCCGGAGATGACGGGGATCGCGCGGGATTGTGGGCACCGTGCACAAGTTGCAATTACAACGACTTTCGCACCTGGGCTGCGGCCATTCAGGAAAAGTGTGGTTGCTGGACAGGGCAACACGCTTGTGGATCATTGTCGCTTACTAGGGCTGAGCGGAAATGAAACATTTACAGCTCGACTGCACATCGTGGATAACACGTCGTCCGGTTTACGCGGGACCGGCTTTGACTGGCAGCACCGCGCCGGTGATGTAGCTGGAATCGGCGTCGCTGGCGAAAAAAACGTAACTCGGCGCTACTTCTTCCGGCTGCGCCGGGCGCTCCAGCGGCGAACTGCCCAAGTCCTTGCCGAACTTGGCGACATCTTTTCCCTCCACGCCCTGATCGGAAACGTTGAGGGGCGTCCATACCGGGCCAGGCGCGACGCAGTTGACGCGGATGCCTTTATTCAGGAGCGCTTTCGCGAGACTCATGGTGATGGCATGAACCGCGCCCTTTGTGGCGCCGTAGTCGGGCAACTGCGGACTGCCTTCGAGTCCAACTTCGGAACCGGTTGCGACAATGGCGGAGCCGGGCTTCATGTGGGGCACTACCTCGCGAGCGAGTCGCAGATAGGCGTAAACATTCGTTTTCAGCGTGCGATCGAGCTCTTCTTCGCTAAGCTCGGCAATGTCAGGCTTCCGGTTCTGCCAGGCGGCGTTAGTGACGAGAATGTCGATGCGACCGAACTTGCCGATTACCTTCCGAACCAGTTCGGCGCAAAAGTCGGCGGAACGGAGGTCACCCGGCACGAGCAAGCATTCGCGGCCCTCCTGCCGGATCGCGGCGCGAATTTCTTCCGCGTCTTGTTGTTCTTCGGGCAAGTAGTTGATCGCTACATCGGCGCCTTCGCGGGCATAGAGATACGCCACCGCGCGACCGATTCCGGAATCGCCACCGGTAATGAGCGCGACCTTGCCATGCAATTTTCCGGCCGGCTTGTAGCGCGGCGCTCGCCATCGCGGCTTTGGGTCAATCTTTGCTTCCAATCCGGGGTTAAGCTGATGCTGTTCAGGAAACGGCGGCTGCGGTTCGTCTTGCTGTTGCGGCTTGTCCGATCGGGCAGTCGGGGACTGTGACATTTTAACACCTCGATTTATTCGTCGCGGTAGAAACAGCGGCCAAAAAAGCAAATGTTGTGCCGAGGCGATGGGAATGGCAGGTGTCAACAGCAACAGGCGGGCGACAATTCGGTACGGCGCTGGTTCCGTAGGTGAGCTAGCGCTATCTGGGAACCTCTGTCCCAGTCTGTTGAGCGAAACGTTTTTTCGCTTCGCTCAGCAAGTGCCGCAGGTACGACGGGTCCGCCGGCTTAACGATATGATGATCGAAACCGGCTTCTTTGGTGCGATCTCGATCGGAATCCTGCCCCCAGCCGGTCAGAGCGATTAGCAGAATGTTATTACCGTTAGACTGTTGGCGTATGCGCTGCGCCGCCTCGTAGCCGCTCATGCCGGGCATTCCGATGTCCATCAAGATTACCTGCGGTTGGAATTCTTCAGTGAGCGCGAGGGCCTGTTTGCCGTCGTAAGCCGTGCGCACGTCGTTGCCGAACAGGGCGATGACCTTGCTCATGGTGTCGGCCGCTGGTTTGCTGTCATCCACAACCAGCACGCGCAAACTGGCCGGCTTGTCTGCCGGCACGTCGTCGGGGGAATCGCGTTTTTCGAGCGCCTCCTTAGATGCTACGGGTAACCGAACGGAAAATGTGCTGCCTCGGCCGGCACCTTCGCTCGTTACGTTAATACTCCCACCGTGAAGCTCGATGAGTGATTTAACGAGTGTCAATCCAAGCCCCAGTCCGACATCGCTTTTGTGCTGCCAACGATCGATTTGCGTAAACATTTCAAAGATCTGCTCGAGCATGTCGTTGGGAATGCCGATCCCCGTATCTTTCACGGAGATGCAGACCTCGCCGTTTTGTTGCTCGGCCGTGAGCCAAATGCGACCGCCATCGGGGGTGAATTTGGCCGCATTGTTGAGAAGGTTCGAGAGAGCTTGGGCCAACCGGTTGGGGTCGGCATGCAAATAAATCGGCTCCGCGGGAACATTGACGATTAACTCGTGGCTAGCAGCCTGGATATGCGGCCGCGAAGACTCAATGACGATTTGAATGATATCATCGAGCTTGACGTGGAACTTGCGCAAGCTCAGTTTGCCGCGCGTAATGCGCGAAACATCGAGCAAGTCGTCGACCAGATTCACGAGTTGTTTCGTTTGCCGCTCCATCATGAGTCGGGTGTTTTCCAAGATTTCCGGGTCGTCTTTGGCCAGGCTCATGAGTTCCAAGCCCGCGCGGATGGGGGCGAGCGGGTTGCGCAGCTCGTGTGCAAGCGTTGCCAGGAATTCGTCCTTACGGTTGTTGATGTCGGCCAAATCCGCGGCAACGTGCTGCAATTCGTCTTCGAGCTGCTTCTGCTCGGTTTGATCGCGCATTACCTTCATAAAACCGATGAGCTGGCCCTTGTCGTCCCGCAGGGCAGTGGTAATTCCCATTGCATAAAAGCGCTCGCCACCCTTGCGTCGCATCCACCGATCGTTGCTGGCGGTGCCGGTTTCCGCGGCCGTCTTCAGCTCGGCTTCGGGCACGCCTGCCGCGACGTCTTCCGGGGAGAAAATGAGACGGGTTACATCGCAGCCGACGAACTCCCGTTCGTCGAAGCCGAGCACGCGTCGTACGCCTTCGTTCCAGCTTTTACAGCAACCTTCCGTATCGACCATGAAAATGGCGTAATGCTGCACCTGCTCGACGAGCGTGCGAAATTGTGTCTCACTCTGGTAGAGCGCCTGTTCGGCCCGTTTTCGGTCGGTCACGTCAAAGCAGTATTCAATAATCCTGTCGTCGCCGAGGCTGGCGCCGGCGAAAGCCATCCACGAACGGGATCCGTCTTTGCGAATGTATTCTTTTTCGTAGGGCCCTATGCGACCAGTTTCCTTGAGCCTTACCATTTGACGTTCACTCGCTTCCAAATACTCGGGCGGAGTCAAAGTGCGCCAGGCCAGATTGTGCGATTCGACATCGGCCCGCGTGTAGCCGGTCATGTTGAGAAAAGCCTCGTTGGCCTCAATCAAGGTGCCGGCCTTGTCGAAGATCAACACGCCGACGCCTTCGACATTGACCATTTTCTGAAGGCGTTGTTCACTTTCCCGCAGCTCATTCTCGCCTTTCTTTCGGTCGGTAATATCGCGGATGCCGAGCAGAATGAGCTGCATGTGATCGAGCCGCCGGCCGTTGAGCAGCATCACTCGGTGCCCGAGGTCTTCAAAATCGTGGCTGACTTCATACTCGGTGAACGACTGATTCTTTGGCAGAACTTCCTCTAATAGTTGGCGTAGCGCGGGAATGTTCCATTGGCCGTTTCCCAAGTCATAGATCTTGCGTCCGTACGTCGCCCCGGCGCTGACTTTGAAGTGTTCGTAGAAAGCCCGATTGCACGACTTGACGGTCAGGTCCGGATTGAGGACCACGAGCGGCTCATGCAGCGTTTCGATGATGGTCTCGGCGTATTGTTTGGCTTCGGCCAGTTGTTGTTCGGTGTGCTTGCGGTCGGTGATTTCGACGAACGTGATGACGGCGCCTTCGATGCGATCTTCCGCACTGCGATACGGAAGCAACCGCGTAAGATACCACCGACCCGTCATATCGCTGATTTCGCGTTCGACGGGAACAAGATTCTTAAGTACCTGTTGCGCATCGGCCTGCAGATCGCCGTAGCCGAGCCGGTGGGTAAGATCCGACAAAGGCCGACCGCGGTCGGTTAGCCGCACGCTGAACAGTTCGGAGACTTTGGGCGTGAACCGCAAAATTCGCAGGTCGCGGTCGAGATACAGCGTGGCGATGTCGGTGGCGGCCATAAGATTCTGCAAATCGCTCGACAGTTGGGCCAACTCTTCGACTTTGTGGCGGTTCTCTTGGTTAACCGTCTGAAGCTCCTCATTCATGCTCTGGAGCTCTTCCTTGGATGTCTCCAGCTCTTCGAGAGTGGAGCGCAACTCCTCGTTGGCCGACTGCAGCTCTTCATTGGAAGATTTCAGCTCTTCCTGGCCCGTCTCATACTCTTCGATGACGGCTTGCGTTCGCTGGCGGGCAAAATCGATCTCGGTTTGCAATTCATCCAGTTTCGTCTCTCGCTGCTCCTTAAAGACGGCAGCGCCGCCCGCCTTTTTGGCGAGCCGCCGCTTCATTTCTTCGCGTTGGCCTTCCTCGAAAATGATGAGGGCGTAGCCTTCGTGGTGCGGCTCGGGCGCAGGCCGCACGTGAATCACCACCGGCGCCAATTCGCCGTTGAACTTAACCATAATGGGGCTCGAGCTGAGCTGAGTTTTTTGCTCGCGCGATTTATGGAGAACGGCCCGCAACTCAACCCTTAGCTCGTCGCGCACAAGCTTGACGACGCTCGAGGTCAGTTCTCCGCCGGGGTGAACCAAATAGCGTCCCACGTGCGAGGAGAAATGTACGACCTTGTCGTCCGGGCTGACAAGCAAACTAGGGGGAGCGTACCCTTCGATCATCCGCTGATGCAGTTTTCCGTAAGCAATGGGTTCGGCCTGATGGTCGGTCGCGTCAATAGCGCTGGGAGGTACACTACCGCGGGAAAGTGGGAAGACAGGCAGCCGCGGTTCTGGCGCCGGTACGTTGCGCTTTTGATAGATGCAGTGTTTTTTGTCTTCCGTGCGAAAAAGATCGGCCGTATCTAGCGTTTCCGAAGTGCCCAGAACCAGAAAGCCCTCGGGGTTCAGCGCGTAGTGAAACAGCTCAATCACGTCCCGCTGCAGTTCGCGTTGTAAGTAAATCAACAGGTTTCGGCACGATACCAGATCAATGCGCGAAAACGGCGGGTCAGCCATGATATTGTGCGGCGCAAACACGACCAGCTCGCGGATCTCCTTGCGAATGCGGTAACCGCTATCTTCCTTAACGAAGAACCGCTTGAGCCGCTCGGGACTGACGTCGGCGTCGATGTCGCCCGGATAAAATCCTTCCCGCGCTTTAGCGAGCGAGCGTTCATGAAGATCGGAGGCAAAGATTTGGATGTTGACTGCCACATCGCGACGGGTGACTTCTTCGATCAGCAACATGGCTAGCGAATAGGCCTCTTCGCCCGTGGCGCAACCGACCGACCAAACGCGAATCGAGTCGCCCGGCTTTTTGGTATCGAAAATCTGGGGAAAGGCAACTTTTTCGAGCTCTTGAAATACGGCCGGGTCGCGGAAAAAACTGGTCACCGTGACGAGCAGATCGTCGGCCAACGTTTTGACCTCATTGGGCTGCTTGCGCAGCAGGTCCAGATAACGCGTCAGGTC
>DASZZA010000037.1:0-7377 GCA_035545135.1 Lacipirellulaceae bacterium
CAGCGAGCACCGGGCGGTGGCAAAAATGCCCATCAAAATGCGCGACCTGCGCGGCACCTTGCTTGAAGTGTCTCAGAAAAAGGTTTCGTAGCGTTTGCGTTTTTGCTCGAAGGCTACGACCCGCCGGCTTGCGGTTGGCGACAGCGGGAGACCAATAACCACGTGTGTCGTGGTCGGGGCGCGAGTATCATTTGGGTGTCGTCACGCGTCCTTTTTTTCGAGCGAATTGATTTTTTTCGTACAGATCGAATAAGGTTGGACCGCGATGCGCAGCGAAATCCGGCGAGCGCAGCTCGCCGGCTATTGGGTACGTAATGTGACCGGCTATTGGGTACGTATTTTGGAAATTTGCTCAGTCGCCCCATCATGTGCCGAAACCTGTTAGCGCTCGTCATCGGTGTCGCCGTTTTGATTGGTCTCAACTCCACTGGCTTTGCCGCTGTCGGTGTTGGTGCGAAGGCCATTTCCGGCGCGGAAGTTATCCTGGACGGTTCGCGCAAGATGCTCGACGACAAGTGGACCTATTGGAAAGGGCCGCGGTTCTCTTCTTTGCTGCCTATCAAATGGAAGGTAGTGGACGACCCCGTCGATGGCGGTCATGCAGTTTCGTCGAATGATCCGGCGGCGGCCGGCGGGAAATACGGGGCGGCCGACATCGTTACAAAAAGACCCTACCGTGACTTTCGCCTGCACGTCGAATTTCTCGTGATGAAGCCTGGTGGAAACAGCGGCGTTTATCTTCAGAATCGGTACGAAATCCAAATCTTCGATGGCGACAAGACCACGCACGGTATGGCGGCCGTGATCAATGAAAAGGCGGCGCCGTACGATCTTTACAACGGCGCCGGCAAATGGAACGCCTATGACATCATATTCCGCGCTGCCCGCTTTCAACATGGTCAGCTCATCGAACTGCCGATGATCACCATGTACTTCAATGGCAAGAAGGTTCACGACCATGTGAGGATTCACCAAGTATGGGGCGGACCCAATTCTGGCGTCGACGGCGGCAACGATAATGGTCGCGGCATTACTGACTCGCCACAAGGCCTCAAGCTCCAATCCGAAGGCCACGACGTCCGGTTCCGAAATATTTGGATCAAGGAACTGAACTTGGACAAGAACGACACGGACATTGCCGAGTAGCCCCGCGATTAGTTCCAGATATTTCGTAACGTGGCTGCATCGCGTTGTCGCGTGAAACGATGAAAAGGATGTACGCAAGTCCGCAAGGCGAGGAAGTTCCGCCGTACCCGCAGGAAGCGATTCTTATCGGGGCGATGTCGCAGATGTCTGCGAGTCGCGCGCTGTGCACTTCACCTGGTTTAGCTCAATTTGCAGTCGAAGCTGCGCACGCCTGGCCGCATGCGAGTGTCGCTTGTACCTACTTCGATCTGTTTCGGGCCAGTTTGGCATTGAAGCACTGGCCCGTCCTTCCAACGAACGTGCGAATTGAATGCTCGATCGATTTGGCCGATGAGGAAGTCGACCTGGTTGCGCTACCCCTTTCCGCCAGTGGCGAAGCGGAGCTGACGCGGGAGCTAATCCAGGTTGGCCATGAACGATTGCGTTTGGGCGGCAAGCTGTATGCTACCACCAACAACCCTGACGACACTTGGCTGCGCGACCAGCTCGGCAATATCTTTCGCAAACTGAATCACCAGGTGTTTCCATCAGGCGTGATGTACGTTGGTACAAAGACCGAACGATTGAAGAGGGTCCGGAGCTTTTCGTGTGAATTCGCATTTCGAGATTGCGGTCGGCTGATTCATGCGTTTAGTCGTCCGGGCGTTTTTTCGCACCGTCGGGTGGATGCGGGCACCAGGCACCTCATGAATGCGATGCAGATCGGCCCCAATGCACGCGTGCTCGACATCGGCTGCGGCGCTGGCGTCGTGTCGCTCGCTGCGGCACTCCGTGCCGAAGGTGTAACTGTGCATGCAGTCGACTCCAACGCCCGCGCGATCCAGTGCACACAACGAGGCGCCGAGCTTAACGATCTGGATAACCTAACTACCGAGTTGAGCGCCGCGGGCAGGTACTCCGGCACGAGAACTTACGATATGGCGCTCGCGAATCCACCGTATTACGCTGGCTTTCGGATCGCTAAGCACTTCCTAGCGGCAGGGCGTGAGGCGTTGCGCCCCGGAGGCAGGATCCTGCTTGTCACCAAACGCCCGGACTGGTATCAGCAAAACATGCCTGCTTGGTACGAGAATGTTACGCTGAGCGAACGTAAGGGTTACTACGTGGTCGAGGGCGCGTGTCCCGACGATGGTGCATCTGTCGATATGGTTGACACGCTGTAGCACGGTTCTTGCAGGCAGGGCTTTTGGCGAATTGCTGACGTGGCATGTCAAAGCTGAATTGCTGAGGCAGCTGAATTCGCAAGAGTTGAAATCGCAGCGGGCTGCATTCTTTCGAAATGGGTCTCGAGTTCGATCTAGGCTTTGTCTCAATACGGTCGGCCACGGGTCGCTAGCCCTTGGTACTGCGAGCAAACCGGCCGCAAGCGCGGTCCAGTTGATTCTTACTTCGCACATTGAGACAAAGCCTTGTGATCGCAACTTGCTGTAGATAATGTCGCAAAATGGATTTGTGATTGCAAACGACCTTGTACGCAAAAGGCTTTTCGTACCGATCGAAAAGGATGGAACCACGATGCGAATCAAAATCCGGTGAGCGTAGCTCACCGGCTATAGGAGACGCCAATTGGAAATTCGCTCCGGAAAACCGTAAGCTCACGACGGTGCTGTGCGATTTTCGTTTTCGAGCTGACGGATCTTTTCAACGCGGCGTTGGTGCCGGCCACCTTCGAATTCGGTTTTCATCCAAACTTCCACAACGCGCTCAATGCTGCGTGAACTGAGAAGATCGCCGGACAGGCACAGCACGTTCAGGTCGTTATGCCGGCGGCTGAGCTCGGCGGTCACTTCATCCTGACACGCGGCCGCGCGGACGCCCGGAAACTTATTGGCGGCGATCGCCATGCCGACGCCCGTGCCACAAATGAGAATTCCTCGCTCCACTTCGCCGCTGCTGACCTTCTTGGCAACCAAAGCTGCGAAGTCGGGATAGTCGACGGCCGCGTCGCTCGGCGGCCCGTCGTCGATCACGTCGTGTCCCTTGGCTTTTAGCAGCGAAATCACCTTCTCTTTGAGGTGAAATCCGCGGTGGTCGCTTGCAATGGCTACTTTCATGAGGGTCCAGGGTTCTGGGTTCAGCTTTCGGGTTCAGGGGAAAAAGGTGTCAGGAACCGTTTTCTCAACGCGCAAACCGGTGGATATTCGCTCCGGGAAAAGGTTCCTGACAGCTTTTTCACTCGCACCTTTTTCACTCGAGGCCTTGTTCACGGATGCGGCCGAGGTGATGCTTCACCGCTTCCGCTATTTGGGCCGCACAATGACGGTAGGCTCCGACCGGTTGTCCGAGGGGATCGGGCAAATCGGTGCGATCGGGCAGCAACAAACACGTACGATCCGCAGCTTGTGGCCAGCGATCGGTAATCGACTGCATGTGACTTTGTGTCATTGCGACGATGACGTCCGCATCTCGCACCAGCCTGTCGGTAAGTGGCTGGGCCTCGTGGCGCGACAAGTCGATTCCATGCTCGCGCATAACTTGTACGGCTTCGGTTGCCGGCGGACATCCGGGAGCGGCGGCGATGCCAGCGGAAATGACGGAGAATCCATGCTCGTCCAACTTGCCGGGATCGCATTTCAAACACTTCGCCAGAGTTTGCCGCATCAGCGATTCGGCCATCGGACTCCGGCATGTGTTGCCGGTACAAACGAACAGGACAACGACACCGGCCAACCGTCGCAACGTGGTTTCACCGACGACGCCTTCGCGCAACATTTCAAAATGATTGCTTTTAACTTTCACCACCGAAGAGGGCTGGCCGTAACGGCATGGGCCGTCGTCGAGGACCATTGCGATCTCGCCGTCGAAAGCCTCGACGACTTGTTGTGCTGTAGTCGAATCCGGCATCCCGCTACGATTGGCACTTGTGAGCACGATTGGTCCGCTGAGCATCCGCAACACGTCCTGCGACATGGTGTTTGCCGGTACGCGCAAGCCAATCATGCCGTTAGGGGTTATGATCTCACATACTTCGCGCGGCAACTGTTTTGTCAAACCTTCGTTGTGCTGATTGTCAACCACCAGGGTGACAGGACCGGGCCAACACCGGCGGGCCAAGCGCTGCGCCAGCGGGGACATATCGGGCACGAAGTCGGGGGCCTCTTCCGCACTTTTGATGGCGAGCGTGAATGGCTGATTGGCTGGGCGCCCCTTCACTTCCATCAATCGATCCACGGCATCGGCCCGACAGGCGCTCGCCGCCAAGCCGTAGACCGTTTCGGTTGGTAGAGCGATTATCTGCCCTTCAGCCAACGCCTGCACAGCACGATGAACGACGTCACGGGCGTCGTCGGCATTACGTATATCGATGACAATTGGCGGCATAGTCAGACGAAGAGGTGTCGAGGTGATAGGGGCCACGTGTCAGATCCAATACTTAACACCTGACACGCGACACCTGACACCTTTTTACCGGCGGAGAATCAACTATATCGGTATTGGACGGCGATGGTCAAGCATTCCCGCTCGGCTTTGGATGACGCAAATGCTTGTTGTATCAGAGCTTTTGTTCGGCACTGAGAGCAGCGAGTGGTTGCGTTCCACGCGATTTCGGAGACATTAAAACTATAGCTCTTTACGTGGATTCCCTCGATCCCGGCTAATCTGCGATCCCGCCATGGCCATGGACTCGTCACAAGAAATCAGCCGACGCCGATTCGGGCAACTCGCCGCGACGACCGTCCTATCCGCATCGCTGGGAGGATGCTCCAACAGCGCGTCTGGCATTAGCGTTCCGGACAAGGTTTGGGGAAGCTTGGGCGGCGGCAAGGGTCAGTTCAGCAAGCCGCGGGCGATCGCGATCGATGCCGAGGATCAACTTTACATCGTCGACATGACGGCGCGGATTCAGGTATTCGATGTCGATGGAAACTATCTCCGCGGCTGGCAAACGCCGGAACATAAAAGCGGTCGGCCAACCGGTTTGACGATCAGCAGCATCGACGGCAACCTAATGGTGGCCGACACGCATTACTTCCGCATTCTTACCTACACGCCGATGGGGAAGCTGCTCGAGCGGGCCACGTTGGGGGGCACGATGGGCCAGGGTCCCAGCGAATATGGGCTCGTTTCCGACGTGGTCCGCGACCGGGACGGTAACTATTACATCTCCGAATATGGCGAATGGGATCGCATCCACAAGCTCTCACCGAAAGGTGAGTTCGTCAAGCAGTGGGGCGGCCACGGGTCGGAGCCGGGCCAGTTCTTGCGACCGCAACACATCGAGTTCGATGCGGACGAAAAACTATGGGTCGCCGACGCTTGCAATCACCGCATTCAAGTGTTCGACCGGGAGGGAAAGCTCGTCACGATGTGGGGAACGCCTGGGAGCGAGCCGGGACAGTTGTACTACCCCTACTGCTTGGGGCTCGACGGCAAAGGGCACCTGTACGTTTGCGAGTACGGTAATCACCGGGTGCAGAAATTCACGCTCGACGGCAAGTCGGTCGGCTGCTGGGGAGGCGTCGGCCGCAAGCCGGGCCAATTGAATAATCCGTGGGCGTTCGTGATCGATAGCCGCGGGCGCATTCACGTGCTCGATTCGATGAATCATCGCGTTCAGCGGTTTTGGTTGTGAATTCTATGTGGCAGAATGACGCTAATGGATCCAGCACGACTAGTTGAGAAATGGTTCGATAATCATGATGAGGATGGGGACTTTCTGGTGTGCGATCGAGCGCAATCGTTTTCAATTATTGGCCCCACTGCGGATTCGACGTGGATTATTTACTCGACAAAAGGCCATGTGACGCTCCCGCCCGTCGCTCGGTATGCGACTGCCCTCGATTTCGGCATAATCTGCCGTTGTGGCTTACCAAGCGAAACCGATATTCATTGGCTTCGTGGTATCATTCAGACTCGTGAGCTAATGTTCGTAGGTGACATGGACCCTGCGGATACAATGATATTCGCTTGGCTTCGCGCGCGGCTGCAATCGATCGTCGTTACACATGTCGGCATCAATGATCGGTTCCTTTCAAAGCTAGGTATATCGGTGCCGGTGTCGTATCGCATTCGACTTGGACCTGCAGGAACGGCCGCGGTGTCGGCTCTCGACAACGTGCTTCCTGACGCCAACGACACATTGGGTCGGGATTGTCGCAGAACCCTGAAAGAAGGCTACAAGATCGAGCTAGAGGCAGTCGTGTCTACGATTGGAAACGCTGACCCAATTCTGGCAGCGGCAATTGGCTAAGCGACGGCTCAAAAGTAGCTTCGGTATTTCATGTCGATCGTTACGGAGTGGTTCCTACACCGAAGGTGTTAAACTCCAAAGCCCAGCGGTCGCTGCTCGGAGCGCACCCTGGGTAGGTGTGTATCGTATTCTTGACGGTTACGCTGAAAGCGTTAAACAGCGCTCCGCAGGTGGGTGTAACTCGTTCAGAGTAAACGATCATGATTCCGATCCGAGACCCAGAGTGCGCCGCTGGGGCGGCGACTCTGGGCTTTGGAGTTAAACGCCTTCGGCGTAGGAAGTGCCGACGTGATTCGTGAGTGTCCCCCAAACGCCGAAGTTGTTTTTCCTGCGTTCCTAAGTGTCCGTCCATCGCCTTAAAGGAGAGATTATTTTCGTCGACTAGTCTCGGTCTTCATGAACTTCAGCGCATCACGCGCTAGCTGCTCCTCGCTTTGATACATGCGGCGCCAGATTTTGGTGGCGGCGCTGATTTCGGGCAGTGCGAGGCCGAAGGCTTCGACGACCATCCAGCCGTCGTAACCGGTTTCGTGCAGAGTGTCGAACGTCTCCTTCCACTGGACGTGCCCCTGGCCCGGCGTGCTGCGGTCGTTTTCTGAAATATGCACATGGACCGTGTAGGGCGCCGCGGTGCGAATCGCTTCTGGGATCGACTTTTCTTCGATGTTGGCATGAAAGCTGTCGTACATCATACGGCAGTTGGGATGATCCACGTCGTGGATAAACCGCACGGTATCTGCCGCGCAATTTAGAAAGTATGTTTCAAAGCGATTGAGATATTCGACAGCTAACGTCACGTCCGTGGACTTCGCGTGCTCGGCAACCTGGTGCATGCTGTCAACGCCCCATTTCCATTCATCGGGCGTGGGTCCTTTGCCGCTGAAGAGGCCGATCGCGGAGTGGGTCGGGCCGCACAGGAAATTTGCGCCAAGCGCCTGGCAGCAATCGAGCGTGCGCTTCGTGGCCGCAATTCCGGCGGTGCGCACGTGGGCTTCCGGCGAAATCGGGTTGTCAGCTTCGGTGCGAATCGTGACGGCCGT
>DASZZA010000038.1:0-4946 GCA_035545135.1 Lacipirellulaceae bacterium
TTCCTCGGCGGCGGCAGCATGATCGACCGCGTGTGGGCCGATCGCTTCACGCCGGCCGAGCTGCCCGCCAAATTCGAGGCCGGCACGCCCCCCATCGCGCCCGCTATCGCGCTGGGCGCGGCGATCGATTACCTCAACCTCATCGGCATGGAGAAGATCGCCAGGCACGACCACGAATTGGCCCGCTACGCATACGAACGATTGCTCGCAATCGATGGCCTGCGCATTCTGGGTCCCGACCCCGACCGCCGCGCCGGCATCGTCAGCTTTGTTCTCCCGGAGCCGCATCCGCACGACATCGCTCAGCTTCTGGACGAGCAGGGCATCGCCGTTCGCGCCGGCCATCACTGTACGTGGCCGCTGCACGACCGACTCGGGATCACCGCCAGCACGCGCGCCAGCTTCTATCTCTACAACACGCCCGCCGAAGTCGAACTGCTGTCCGAGGTCGTCGCGAAAATCCGAGACCGCTTTCGCCCGCAAGGCCGAAAACGGAAAAGAACCAATGACCAATGACCAAGCACCAATGACCAAATTGGCTTGGTTTACGTCATGGTCATTGCGGCTTGGTCATTGGTCATTTCTTCAGCTTTGCTACGCACGCCTTTCCAAAGCTGAACTAGCAAGAGTCCAGGCGCAGCCGTGGACGTCGGCTCTGTCCGCCTTGTCTTATCGGCACTTTTGCCGTAAACAACGCCACCGAAACAACCGTTGAACCGTGCCAGCGTGGCGGTTATAATCCGTAGTTCGCTATTCCTCCCAGACCACCAAGACGCCGTCACCCCGAACGGTGGCACGCCAAGAAATTTTGAAGGCGTGAACTGGTCGAAATGCGCAGCGCCGCCTCAAATTCGGCGCTAGTCACCTGTATACCACGAACTGCCCTTATTCCATTCGACCTTATGCGTTTTTGGCTGCTGGATAGGATACGAACATTCGAGCCCGATAAGGAGCTGTCGGCCGAGAAGAATGTCACGATGAGTGAGGAGTATCTGGCCGACCACTTCCCGGAGTTCCCAGTCCTGCCCGGCGTGTTTATGCTGGAAGCCGCCACTCAGGCTGGCGCCTGGCTATTGAGATTGAGCGAAAACTTTGCCCATAGCATCATATTGCTAAAGGAAGCCCGAAACGTAAAGTACGCGGACTTCGTGGCCCCAGGCCGATCACTTCGGGTCACGGTGTCGATGGTAAAGAAAGACGACCGATTTGCCACGATGAAAGTCGAGGGTCAGGTCGACGGCCACCAAACGCTCAGCGGCCGGATCGTGCTCGAGCGTTACAACCTGGCTGATCGCGATCAGCTCCAACGCGACACCGATCAACGAATCATTCAACACTTTCGTCGCACGCAAAAGCTGCTCATCCCTAAATCGTTGGCAGCGGCCGCCGGCTGATCGCCGCGGAGTGCGAACATTACTATTCGGAGGAACACACAACGATGGCATCCGTAACATCCAAGTCGGATATCTTCTCGAAAGTGCAAGAAGCGTTGGTCGACGCGCTGGGCGTCGATGAGGATGAAGTGAAACCCGACGCCACTCTGCAGGGAGATCTCGGCGCTGAGTCGATCGACTTTCTCGATATCGTGTTCCGTCTCGAAAAGGCGTTCAACATCAAGATCGAGCGTGGTGAATTGTTTCCCGAGGATATCCTCACCAACACGGATTACGTGCAGGACGGCAAAGTCAACGCGGCCGGCATGATGAAGCTCAAAGAGCGGATGCCGTTCGCCGACCTGTCGCGGTTCGAAGCCGACCCCAGCGTGCAAAACCTGGGCAAGCAACTCACCGTTCAGGACATGTGCAATTTCGTTGAGCACAAGCTGGCGGCGTGAGGGCGGCCGAGGATGCTGGATGCGGGGGGAAAGGGAAAGCACTCGATTCCGCCGTGACTCGACGCATTGCGCGTCCAGCAGTTCCCCATCAATCAACCTCAAATATGATGTGAAATGCAATAACGACGGGTGCTTCTCCGCATCCTGCCCCTGCATCCTCCATCCTTCCCACAATGCGTTGGTTCTGGCTCGACCGCTTCACCGAATTCGTCGGCGGATCGCACGCCACGGGGATCAAGTGCGTTTCGCTCAGCGAAGACCACTTGCGCGAAAACTTCCCCGGATACCCGCTCATGCCCAATACGCTTGTGGCCGAGGGGATGGCCCAGTGCGCGGGCCTTTTGGTGAGCGAAGTCTACAAATTCAGCGAACTGGTGGTCCTTGCCAAATTCGCCCGCTGCAGCTTTGAAGGCGAAGCCAGGCCTGGCGACGTCATCCGCTACCACGCCGTTATCGAACAAGCCAAGGACGAAGGGGCATCCGTCAAAGTGTCCGGCGACATCGCAGGCCGGCCATTCTGCGAAGCCGAGATCTTTTTCGCCCGCTTCGATGCCGATTCGACCGAAGAAACCGAAGGCCGTGTACTGTTCAATCCGGCCGACCTGCTAAGCTGGCTCCGCGCCGTAGGCGTCTTCGACGTCGGAGTCCACCCCGACGGCACGCGGCTCCGCGTTGAGGAATATCCCGCTCTTCCCGCGAGTTTACGCACCACGCCCATCGACCACTAACGCAATCGTTCACATTTCATTTCACCACAGAGCACACAGAGAGCACGGAGACGCACAAAGCAATTTGTCATTGCAAATTTGTCATTTGAAATTTGTCATTTCGGATATGGCCAATAACGCATGACAGATTAGCAATGACAAATCTCTTCTTCCTCCGTCTCTGTGCCTCTGTGGTGTTTTCCCCGTTTAACGTAGGATGTCACCATGAGACGACGCGTAGTAGTAACCGGCATGGGTTGTGTCACGCCGCTTGGCACGACCGTGCCCGAGCTGTGGGCTAATCTCAAAGCCGGCGAATCGGGCGTCGATTACACGACGCTGTTCGACGCCAGCAACTTTCCCACGCGGATTTCGGCAGAGGTTAAGAACTGGTCGCTCGCCGACGTGGGAGAGGACCCAGCCGTGTGGGAAAAGCGCGGCCGCCACACCAAATTTGCCATTGGGGCTGGTCGCCAGGCGGTGAACGACTCCGGCGTATTGGGCACCGTCGATCCCGACCGTTTTGGCGTTTACCTGGGCGCGGGTGAGGGCCAGCAGGATTTTTACAATTTCAGCCACATGATGGTGGCTGCTCTAAGAAATGGCGAGCTCGACCTGGCCGCTTTCATTCAGGAAGGACTCAAACGCCTCGACCCGCAGCTGGAACTTGAACAAGAACCCAACATGCCGGTCGGCTACGTCGCGACGCATTTTGGCGCGGAAGGTCCGAACTTCAATTGCCTCACCGCGTGCGCGGCCAGCAGCCAGGCCGTCGGCGAAGCGACCGAAATCATCCGCAGCGGCGAGTCCGATGTCATGCTCTCCGGCGGCGCACACAGCATGATCCATCCCTTCGGGGTTACGGGCTTCAACCTGCTGACCGCGCTTTCGGAGCGCAACGACGAGCCACAAAAAGCATCCCGCCCATTCGACCTCAACCGCGACGGGTTCATTCTCGGCGAAGGCGCCGCGATGGTGGTACTGGAAGAATACGAGCGGGCCAAAAAACGCGGCGCACCGATCTACGGCGAAATCCTCGGCTACGGCACCACTGCCGACGCCTTCCGCATCACTGATACGCACCCCGAAGGCCGAGGCGCAATTACCTGCATGAAGATGGCCCTGCGCGACGCCGAAAAAAACCCGGCCGATATCGATTACATCAACGCCCACGGCACGAGCACGCAGGTGAATGACCGCGTAGAAACGCTCGCCATTAAAGAAGCATTCGGCCCGGAGCTCGCGTACAAGGTGCCGGTCTCCAGCACGAAAAGCATGACCGGCCACCTCATCGCCGCCGCAGGCGCGACCGAACTTATCATCTGCCTAATGGCGATGCGGGAGGGCGTCGTTCCACCCACGATCAACTACGAAACGCCCGACCCGCAGTGTGACCTCGACTACGTGCCCAATCAGGCCCGTGAAAAAAAGGTCCGCACCATCCTCACCAACAGCTTCGGCTTCGGTGGGCAGAATATTGCGCTCATTGCTGGGGCGGTGTAAATAAAATAGACTCCGGTAATGAATTTCAATAAGATCGTTTCTTGCATTACTGGGATCAATTGTCCGATCTTTGGCGTCTCATGGAATCCTGCTGAAGCGGATGTGAATATAGCGCGACGTCTTGTGACGATATTGGAAGACCGCCGCGTTTTGTTTGAGCCAAGTAGCGTTGAGATACCGCATTACTGCGTGCAATCGGTTCGTGAAATTCGCTAGTTGCTTACGAATGAGCTAGCAAATCTTAGCGATGACGATGATTTGGCGCCTCACCTTCGCGCAACGCGTGCTGCGTGCCGAAAATTCCTGACGCGCGTGCAGTCACTCGGTGATGACATGGTGCGTAATGCGAATTCGCCAGGGCACTGGGCCAGCTGGGCGTTCTACGATGCAATCGGCCAATTGCGCGGCGTATTTGGAGTTCATTAGCACGAATTGCTGTTCAATATGGCCTGGACGTCGAAGATCAACTCGCGGCGATATTTCCAGCAGTCTCCGATGACGCCATGCCGAATTAACGATCTGCTCCGAGCGTCGTTCACGACCCTTCCTCGCGCAGCGATAATAGCCCCGGCGTTTACGCCGGGGTGCCCGGCGTCAACGGCGCGGCCGCAGGTCCGTTCACGGGCCTTCTCGCCGCTCGGGTTGAGTCTGTTTGCTCGCTAGCGATCAACCGGATGCCGCGAGCGCAGTCCCGGCCAGCGCCCCATACTCCGATCATCGGTGACAAGCTCCGCGCCCAGTTCGATGGCCATGGCCGCGAGATACGCATCGCTCATCATTGCTCCGCGCGCCCGCCCGCGATTGCACAAATCCAGGAATATTCGCCAATGATGGGCGCCGGGCACCGCGTTCAAGCAGTGTGGCGCATCGTGCAACTGATCGGCGAAAATGCGCGCGTCCGA
>DASZZA010000039.1:0-2941 GCA_035545135.1 Lacipirellulaceae bacterium
ACGACTATCTCCCGATCGACTGCTGGGCAAGCCATAACCGACCGGTGAATGCGCCCCTCCCAGCCGGCTATTTCGGCTTCGTGGCTACTTTGCCATTTCGGCCTTTCACCTTCTCGGTCCCAGTATCGAACGCGAGTTGCTGTTTTCCCGGAAACTCGCTGTGACGTGCGTCAGAAAGACGCGCCTCCTGCAAGAAAGTCCTCTGCTCGACCAGCAAGCGGCGCTCGACCTTCTTTACGTCTTCGGCAGACGGTAATCCTTCGGGCTTAATCTTGCGTCGGCCTAGGAGCTTCCGTATGGAACGGTTGTTCTTGATATGCTCGCGCGTGATTTGGGCTTCGGTGTGCAGGTAGTCGCGGCGGATGCTGAAGTTCGTGATCTCATTGGCGAAGTCCTTGGCTTTGATCGTGATCGTGGGGAGGAAGTCCGCCAGGGCACGGCCCTTGGGCGTGCGAAGGCGGCGTTTCATTTGGCGGGTCGTCACGCCGCCAAACAGGGCCTGGTCGCCCTTGGTGCGAATGCGGCGGAAACCCGCTTCGCTTTCAACGTGCTCGTAGATGAGCCCGCTTAGCACCTTTTCCGACTGGCTGAGCTTCTTGCGGGCGTCCACTCGCTCCTGGTCCGCCAGTCGGCTTTCGATCATCTCCTGCCGCCGAGTCTGTAGCGCGAAGTATGTTTGAGCGAACGCGACCGCTTCCTTCGCCGAATTGGCATTTTGGGCGATCAGGTAGCAGGCGTAGCGCGTGAGGGCGAAGTCGTTCACCCTGCGCGACGTGACCGGCTTGCTGGCCGCCAGCTCCTCGATTTTGTCCACCGGCAGGAAGTGGTCATCGGCCACGTTGCCGGCCAGCTCGCACGACATCATGGCCTTTTGAATCACCTTCTCGAACGCCGACCAGCGGACATAGCCCAACACCTTTTGTAGGTCGCGTGCGAGCCAGAACTCGGTACCGGTAGCGGTCTCTTTGTGCACGAGCTTTTCGAGCGTGGCCGCCAATTTGGTAATCAGTTCGCGTTTCATGGGATCAGTTTTGGGGACCGAAAAAGGTGACAGCCACCTTTTGCCGGAACGGCCCGAAGGGTGCTTCGCACAATAGCTGGCTGTCACCTCTTTCGGATCCGTTCGAGGCGTTTTGCGGACAAGCGACACGGGGAGTCCTTTCAGTAATTTTATACGCGAGCTGATGGGAGGTAAGCGTTTGTACAGTTACGCTTTACCATAATTGGATGGGAGATGCTAGCACAGCAATTGGATAACATCACGGATTGGAACCGCCAACAGCGTCAAACAAGAGGCATGCGCGATATAGGTTGAGAGACGAATACATAAACGGTTGGCATCCTTCTTTATTCAACGCTCATCTTTTATCTTTCGTTCTCGGCGTCCTTGGCCGTCATTACAGCGGCATCTCCTTTCCCGTCGAGTGCATCCGGATGGTTTTGCGGGACAGGTCGTGGTACGCCTGGATGCGGCGGACCGTGCGGTTGCGGGCACGCATTAGAATGGAATGCGTTACGGCGTGCTGGCCGCGGTAGGCGATGCCGGGCAGCATGGGCGAATCGCTGATGCCTGTGGCGGCGAAGATCACATGCTCACCGGGGGCCATCATCTCGACCGTCCACACTTTGCCCAGTTCGGCCTCGGTGCACAGCTTGTTTTCGAGTAGCTGCGAGCGCTCCTTGTCGTCCTTCGGCCACATGCGGCAAAGCTGCTGCCCGCCCAGGCATTTGATCGCGGCCGCCGAGATGACCGCCTCGGGGCTGCCGCCGATGCCGACGTACGCATCCACGCCCGACTCCGGAAGACTCGGCGCGATGGCCGCGGCCACATCGCCGTCACTGATCAGCCGCACCCGGCAGCCGACGATGCGAAGCGTATCGATGATCGTTTGATGCCGCGGCCGGTCGAGTGCGACCACCACCAAATCGCGCACCCGTTTTCGCAACTGTCCCGCGATGATACTGAGATTGGCCTCCAGTGGCGCATCCAGCTGCACTCGGACGTCGCTCTCGGCCACCGCCTGGCCGACGGCGATCTTCTCCATGTAATGCGATGGGATCGCCGGGAACAGGTGGGTCGGATCGTCGGCCGGCGTTGCGCAGGCGCTGACCGCCAGCACGCTGATCGCGCCGGGCAGGCCTTTGGCCGTGAGCGTCGTGCCGTCGATCGGATCGACCGCGATCGCCGCCGGGATCGAACCTTCGCGCCACGTGCCGACGTGTTCATCCTCGAAGATACCCGGCGCCTCATCCTTGCGGCCTTCACCGATCCGCACGAGACCTTTGAAATCGATCAGCCCGAACATGCCCCGCATCGCGTCGGACGCGGCCGCATCGGCTTGGTTCTTGTCGCCCTTGCCAAAATACTTCCAGGCCGCCAGCGCGGCGTTCTCGGTGCAACGCACGAGATCGAGATCGATGACGCGCTCCGGGTCGTGGCGAATGGGGGGCATCGGGATGGCAGATGTTGGATGTTTGATAGCAGGTTGGTTGTCCGATATTACGTGCCGAGCAAAGTCCGTGCCGCTATAAACGGACGTACACGTACGGCCGAACATAACCCATTGCCCCGCCAATTTCCACGGTTATTCTTGCCCGCGCGTCGTTTTGATACACCCCGGACCACGATGAGATAACGGAGGCGAAATTCTTATTTCTTGATGGCTTGTTAGTAGGATGGGTGGACCGCGTCGCGGCAACCCATCAATCAACGAATGGCAACGCTTCGAACCGATCGATGGGTTCCCCACAGCCGGAACCCATCGTACGCCGGCTCATTCCCCTTCAACGGCCACTCATAAATTGGTTCGCCTCCCTCCCCTGCGACGAACCAATCACCGACTGGTTCGCCTCCCTCCCCCGGCGACGTACATTTCAGAAAACCGGTTCGGCTCCCTCCCCTTCGACGAACATTTCAGAAAACTGGTTCGGCTCCCTCCCC
>DASZZA010000040.1:0-2930 GCA_035545135.1 Lacipirellulaceae bacterium
TGAGGCCGCGTTTGCGGCTCTTTTCCACTTCCTTCCGGATATGGGGCGGGTCCTCGACAAGGCGGTGGGTGAGGAACAGAGAAAAGATGGCGATGGGTACGTTGATGAAGAAGATCCAGCGCCAAGAGTAGTTGTCGGTGATCCAGCCGCCGAGCGTCGGGCCGAGAACAGGCGCGACGAGGATTGCCATTCCGTACACGGCCATCGCCATGCCGCGCTTTTGCGGCGAAAATGTGTCGACGAGGATCGCCTGTTCCGACGGTTGCAGACCCCCGCCGCCGACTCCCTGCAACACGCGAAAGAATATCAATTGACCTAGGCTTTGAGTCAGGCCGCAGAGCATCGAGCTTACAGTAAAGACCAGCACGCATCCCATATAGAAACGTTTGCGACCAAGGACCGCTGAGAGCCAACCGGAGAGCGGCAGGACGATGGCGTTGGCAACCAGGTAGCTCGTGAGCACCCAGGTGCTTTCGTTGGTCGAAACGGAAAGGTTTCCCGCGATGTGCGGCAGCGAGACATTGGCGATGCTCGTGTCGAGCACCTCCATAAACGTGGCAAGCGTGACGGTGAGCGCGATCACCCACTGATTGGCGAGCAAGCCGGTTCGGATCGTGGAAATTGTCGAGTGCATTTGTTGGTGATCGCGCTATCAACGAAGTGTTGTGCGACAAGCCCCCGATGGCAGCACTCGCTCGTTCAATCTGGAAAGCGCTCCAGGCCTGAGATGCCCTTTCGACTAATGACGATTAACTCTTAGCGGGCGCTCATTTGTAGAACTGTCTTTGCCGGACGTTTCGCCAGTGATCCGCGAAGCCGTTTCCCTGCGTCAGGACCGTTCGGCTGCGCCTTGAGATCGACTTCGGGTTCGACGGAGAGGCCGACAAACAGAGGGGTGTCTTGCGGTACGTCTTCCGTCAGCTCGATGCGTACCGGAAGTCGTTGCACGACTTTTACGAAATTGCCGGTGGCGTTCTCGGGCGGCAGGAGCGAAATCGCGGCGCCGGTACCGGCACTAAACCCGGCAACGCGGCCGGCAAACGTGCGGCCGGGATACGCGTCGACGTAGATATCGACGGGCTGGCCGATACGCAGCTTGTTGAGTTGACCTTCCTTGAAGTTGGCATCGATCCAGATATCGTTGAGCGGGAACACCGACATCAGGGCTTGGGCAACTTGCACCTGGCTGCCCGCGTTGACCGAGCGACCATTGACAAATCCGGCGATCGGCGCGCGAATTTCGGTGTAGCGCAAGTTCAACTCAGCTTGATCCAGTGCTCGTTGCGCTTGAAGTACGCTTGGCTGATTGTAAGGATGATTGCGGTCGAACGAGGTGCCGCCCAATGCGGCTTGGGCTTGCCGCAACTTCGCGCTCGCCACCTCCACCGCAGGGACATGATCGGTGAACGACGCACTTACGACCTTGCCTAATTGTTCGACGATGCTACTCGGTTTGGCCTCGGTGGGATCGACGGTTAAGCCCAATTGAGCGAGCGACTGCTGGGCGCTGGCGACAACGTATTTCAGGCCGGGAAACGTCTCGCCGATCTCACTCGATACGCTTTCGTCGGGCGCTCCGTCGGGATTTGTTGAAGTGGACAATCCGAGCAACGCGCGAATCTGCTGCACACCAAGTGCGGCCGAGTCGACTTCTTCGCGTGCAGATTTGACGGCCGCCTCGCGCTCTTCGTATTCTTCTTGGCTGATCGCGTGTTGCGGCGCGAGCTCCTTGCCGCGTTGCCATTTCGACTCGGCTAATTCCAGACTGGTCTTCTGCAACTTCCAATTGGCGACGCTCGATTTGAGTGCCGCCACTTCATAATCGATGAGCGTCCGAATCGATTGCAGCAGATAGCAATCCGCGTACACGTCGGCCATTTGGCCACGGGCTTGATCGCGAGCTAACTTCAGCTGAGCCGTGGCGACATCTAATGCAGCCACTTGCTGGTCAACGAGTTGTTTGGCGCGAGCCAGCGCGGCTCGCTTCTCGTCGACAATAATTTGGAACGGCTCGCGGTCGAGACGCACCAGTACTTGCCCGGCTTCGACGTGCTGATTGTTTTCAACCAGTACTTCGGTTACGCGGCCGGCGACGCGCGGACTGATGTAGGTGACGTGGCCGTTGACAAAGGCATCCTCGGTCGATTCATAGCGGAAATAGTGATCAACGGCGGTTGGGCCGTAATAGATCGCGATGCCAATCAACGCGAGAAGTAACGCGCCGAGAACGATTGGCCGTCGCGATGAACGCCTAGCCGTGCTTTCGACTTGTCTCGATGCAGCTGCTTTCGAGCGCGTCGAAGAAATCTTCAGCTGCTCTGCGCTGGAAGGTTTGGCGTCGGCGTCGGCGACAGCGCCGCCATTCCCGTTCACGCCATTGTAATTGCCGTCGTCGCCAGCAAGTTTGGTCGTAACTTGAGGCCGCATAGGCGGACTGCCACTGTGCGACAGGGAATCAGCTGTCTGCAGCTTCATGTGTTTGACGTCGTTCATCTATCGTCCGCGACTTCAAAGCGTGGATTCATGTTGCTCGTTTCGTTGGAACTCTATCCGATTTACCGAGCGCGACAGTCGTCGAAAGTCCGTGCAGAGCAATATCCATGATTTCGTTTGCCTGACGTTGAGGAGAGTCGCTTCGACCAGTGAGATAATTTGTGAACATCGTGCCATAGATCACATTGCCGAGGAAACGAACGATTCGCTCGGGCGGAAATTTGCGAATTCGTCCTTCCTTGATCAAGACGCGAAAGGCCTCGCGCCAAGGAATCGCTCTCCGTTCGCGGTACGCGAAATACGTTTGTTGAGGGCGGTCGCGAAACTCGGCGCGCTCTTGGATAAAAAGTTCGACGTACTCCGGATGATTACGGAAAAATGTGAGATACGCTCGCACTGCCTGCGACATGCGTTCGAGCGGATCGGTCATTCCGTTT
>DASZZA010000041.1:0-6572 GCA_035545135.1 Lacipirellulaceae bacterium
CGCGCGTGCCCTGCCCCATGCCCCAGGCTTCGATTTTCCAAGTCGTGAGGTTTTGCGGCATGTCGAGCTCGGCTTCGGCGATGCCATCCTTGTTCGTTTCCAGCGACGGAGCCCAATATGCCGTGTCGGCAAATTCACTGCGAATCGTCGGTTGAGCGAGCGGTCCGCCCGGCGGACTTGGGGGAGTTTCCGGAGGCGGTCCGGCCAGTCCTTTGGCCCGCGCTTCTCCGATCAAGCCGGCACCCGGTGCGCTGCCCATGGGCAGTGCAGTCGCCATGGGCGCTTGAGCCACTGCTGCACCCAAGAAAATGCGGTTTCGCCCGCCGCCAATTCCGGCGCTGCCAGGTTCGCCATGAGTGTCCAATTCTGACGTCGATTCATTCGCTGCCAATTCGCCGAAGATGCCGATGTTTTCCATCGTCTTCTGACCATGCGGGACGAGATTGTTGAACCAGCGGTCGAGATTGGTTTCAAGATACGGACGATGGTCGCGCCGCCACTTCCAAAAGAATTCTTTGATGTCGGGGACATTGGAGCCGCCGGAAATGTATTCGACGCTCTTGTCGTATATCGATAGCACCACGGAACCAACGTACGGTTTGCCCGCCGCGTCGGTAATCTTCACAGTGACCTTTGCGTGCTGTCCCGGTTTGAATTCAGGCGCCGATGCAGCCACTTCCAAGTTGAGAATACGCTTGACCGGAGGCACATGGATGTCGCGAATTTCGGTGTAAACGCGGCCGTTCGCGATGGTCATGGCTTCGACAAAGAAATTGGGCATATCCTTTTGCGTGACGCCCACATCCACTACCGTGCTCTTGCCCTTGAGTTGCAGTATTTGCGGTGGCAAGTAAATACCGTTGCACGGACGCACGAAAAGCAGCACCGTCGAGCCGACGTGGTTCGTGTTGATTTGCAGCTGAACTTTTTCATTCGGCCCGTATTCAGCCTTGTCGGGAACGAGTTCCAGACTGTTGAAGCGGAATTCGCTGCCGTCGAATCCGTCGCCAATGATCGTGAATAAGTACCCCCCCTCGATTTCGTGGCCAGCCTTGTCCGTGACGCTGTACGAGAGCCGGTATTGACCCTTTTCCGATGCGGTCAGTTGAATATCGGCCTTACCCTCGGCATCCGTCGCGAGCGTCCACGAGCGGACTTCTGTTTCCATCGGCTTGCGTTCCGGCGCCGGGCCGTACGTAACTTTCAATAGCCGCAACTTGCCCGTGCCTTCGACGGGTTTGCCGTCGATTCTGCGGGCGGCGAAGTTGGCCTTGATCGTGTCGCTGACGCGATAGTAGCCGCGATCGACCCACGCATAAACCTGGAACGGCTGACGGGCAACGAGCACGTCGCCACGGCCGACGATCGTGCGACGGGATTGGTCGACCACTTCGGCTTCGATCGTGTAGCGCTCGTCGTCGTCCGGATGCAGCGCTTTGGCGACGGATGTATCGATCTCGACGTTTACCGTGCCGTCGGCGCCGATTGGGACTTCTCGCTGAGCTACGATTTCGGGCGGCGACGGCTGAATCCAAATCCACGACGGCGTCGGCCGACGGCAGCCCCAATCGCTCCAGCCGGGGTACCAGTTGTAATCGGGGGACAACCAACGATAGCCGGGGCCGTACAGCCAATCCCACGGTCCGGGCGGATACCAGTGAGTGGTGTGGACGGTGCGCAGCACTTTGTAGCGGACGGTCGCATTCACCACCGGCGATCCGAAATAATACTTGGCTCGGATTTTTGCGGTGATTTTCTCGCCCAGCATCACCGGCGCGGTCGGCGCGTCGACTGAGACTTCGTACTCCGGCTTCTTGTATTCCTCGACTCGGAACGTGCCGCCCCCGCGGTTGACCACGCTGAGTTGGTATTGGCCGAGCATTGCGCGATCGGCAAGCTCGAATTTTCCGGCAATACCGCCGTAGTTGTCGGATGTCAGCGTTTGGCTGAAGACCTTTTCGTTTCTAGGATCGCGGATTTCGACAACAAACGACTGGTGCGCGAATTCAGACTTATCGTCTGCGTCGTATTGTGCATGGCGTATCCAGAATTTGAACTGCACGGTCTGGCCGGGCCGGTAGACAGGGCGATCGGTAATCGCGAAGGTTTTGACATCGTTGTATTGCTCGTCGTAAGACTGGGCGCGCCAGAAGTTGTCGAAGCCTGTATAGGCAAGTCGGCCGCTGGATGTCGTCGCGATTGCCAGCCATTGGTAATCGGGCTCGGAGCGGTCCTGCTTCACGTCTGGAATTGGCAGGAAAACCTGGCCGTCTTTGTCTGTGTATTCCGCGAAATCCTTTGTCTCGATCTCGTAGTTGTTGCCGCCGACGTAATGTTGCCGGTAAGCGAAGAATTCCACGTTGGCTTTCGCGACCGGCTCGCCAGTCGTGGCGTCGGCCACGAAGTAAAACGATTTGTCCGGCATTGGCTTGCGAACGATCGCGGTGTCGGCCAGCCAGAGCACTATTTGCGACGTGTTGCCGTCCTCGATCTTTGCCGTCACAAGGTATGCGCCGGCTTTTTGCAGCGGGGTTGTGACGGTAATGCGTTTATCGAAGTGTTTTTCGCGCGGCTCCAATTCCAGTTTCCAGCGCGCCACCTCGGCGCCGACGTATTTCTTCTGATTGTCTCGGACCAACCGGTAGCCAATATCGGAAACGTTCAACTGGTTCCATTCCAGCTGCTTCGGCTTCGATTTGAGATAAGCTTTCACGTCGTCGAGCAGTTTTTGAACGTCGATTTCATGGGCGACGAACTCGACATGCTTGGCGTTGCGGAAGCGGAAGTCGACCGTGGCGCCGCGGCCGGCGGGTTGCGTCATGACGCTTTCGAAGCGGCCCCAGTTGCCGACGATCTGGTCGAGTTGCTGCTGTAGTTGCCCGCGGACATCGCCCCTGGTGCGCTGGATCGCCAGACGCAAGTATTCCGCCGCCCGCGAATATTGGCGGCGGTTTTCGAATAACTGCGCGAGACTGCGAAGCGAGTCGAGAGCCGACGCGTTCCTCTTGTCGGCAGTCGTCGCGATAACTTGTTGGTAGAGTTTGATGAAATTGTGTTCGTCGGGAAGTTTAAAACGCTTGATGCCGGTGGCGAGCCGGGCGATTGTTTCGTTTTCGCCGAGGGTATCCAGCGCCCATGTTCCGGTTTTGGCGTCGTTCTTATCTGCATCGGCGGCGGTCTGCTCGGGCAAAAGTAAGCGGAATTGGGCAAGTGTTTGCACGCCGAATTGCGATTCGAGGAAGCGGGCGCGGATGAGTCGCTCCTCGTTGCGCAGCGATGGCTGCCACTGGACCATCGTGTCCAGCAGCCAGCGCCAGCGCTCGCCGTCGCTCTTGGCCGCTTCCCAACTTCCGGGAACGGCGTAGAAAACCGGATTACCCTGCTCATCGACCGGGGCGCCCTGAGGACTACCCCCGTAGCCCCAGCCTTCTTCGTAGTCGGGCAGCTTGTCGAGATCCGTGAGCGATTGGAGTCGCCACGATTGGTTACCGTAAATAATGGCTTCGGCGAACTGGCGGAGCATCTCGGCCGCCTGACGCTTATCATCGCCGGCCTGAGCAATTGTCATTGCGCTGCGGTAAAGCTGCAGCGCCTGGACGCGATCGCGCGCGGTGGCATTCACCACTCGGCCGCCGCCGCGGTGTTGGCCCCGACGGAATTCGCCGGCGATCATGAAGCCGTGGTGATCGCAGGTCAAATAGGACGTAGCGACGGCCGCCAAAACCTGCCAATCCGATTTACGAACTTCGGCGGCCTTTTCGCGAAACGCATCGATGTCATCGGTGCGGTTGAGTTGCTGCAAACATGCGACGGCCGCATTGTATGCTTTCACGAGATCGGGGCCCGTCGTGCCATTTTCTTCCAGGACGACGTGGCTAAGACCCTCGTACGCCTCCTTATAGTTCCCGTCGGCGCGCATCTTCAGTAGTTTCTCTAATGATGACTGATTGCCAACGGCAATTGCGGCGGAAGCAAGCAGGGCGACGAGCGCCGATGCGATGAGCGCGAGAGTGAAAGAGAATAATCGCATCATCATTGCTGTTCCGCACCGTCAAAGAGCCGATCGTCGTTAGCTCGCGAATGGCCTGTCCATTGTTGTACGAAGGAATTGGGCGGCAGGTCCACAGTGTTTTCGGATCAATCTGGTGTTGGACGCCAGGCCGCCGCAGCGTGTCGGATACCTGGCCTGTACAAAAAAGGGTGTCAGGGACCCCCAATCGATCGTCGATATCCTCAATCGCTGCGCGACAATTTGGGGTTCCTGACACCGTTTTGTCGCAATCCCAGAGCACCACTGAAATGTAGGCCGCACGATGAATCGTAGCGGTTTAGACGCTTTTACGGTGGAAAGCGTTCCAGCGTTCGCTCCGGCCATGGTGAACCGCGGCAGCAGGTTCTCGCGGTTTGTTGCGAAAACGCAACCCGTCGAGGGTCACGTTCAGATTCGTCCGCCCGCTTCCGCCGCAAAACGCCGGGGAAATGCGGTGGTGTCGCAACCCTTTCCGCCCTGGCACGCAGACTGCGTTTGCGTTTCCAGAAGCAGTTTCAAAACTGGGAGGGCGAGGCTCCTGCCAAGCCGAAAGCGTCTCTAAACGCGGCTCAGCAGGAGTCTCGCCTTCCCTAAAACCGTCTTTGAGACCGCTTCTAGTCAGAGCGATTTTCATTCAGACCTTTGCGGTTTTCTATGTCGCCTGTTTCACGCGGAATTTCGTTTCACGAGTCACTGTTTTACAGCTTGTACCGGCTGGTCGATGCAGCCGCCGTTTGCGTCGGCGTTCGCTTTGCCCTTAGTCACACGGATGGCACACGCCTGCCCGAATGGCTAACGATTTCGGCGGCGGCCATTATTGTTTATCACCTGACCTCAGAACTGACGGGACTATACCGCAGTTGGCGCGGCACCCGGCTGCGGGGCGAAATCCGGTGCCTATTGTTGACCTGGGGCTACGCAGTCGCAGTTCTATTGGGCATCGGCCTCGTCACCCGGCACAATGCCGACTATACCTATGAATCGAAGCTCATCTGGATCGTTCTAACGCCGGCCGTGATGGTTGTCGCCCGCGCCGTCTTTCGGAAGCTGCAGCAGAAGCTGCGTGCTCGCGGAATAAATATTCGCAGGTATGCAGTGTGCGGCGTGAACGAGCTCGGGATCCAACTTTCCAAAAACATCGACGGTGCACCGGAGTTGGGATTACGGCTGGCCGGCTTTTACGATGACCGGGTGGTCGAGCGCATTCCGGAAGTGCCGCACGAAGTCGGGCCGGTCGTCGGAAATATCGAAGAATTGGTGCATCGGGCCCGACGTGGAATGATCGACACAATCTATATCACGTTTCCGATGCGGGCCGAGGAGCGCATCCGCAACGTGCTGGCCAAGCTTGGCGACACGACGGCCAGCGTCTATATCGTGCCCGACTTCTTCGTCTTCGAGTTGTTGCACGCCCGCTGGACGAACATCAACGGCCTGCCCGCCGTCAGCGTGTTCGAAAATCCACTGCACGGGATCGAAGGTCTCGCCAAGCGGGCAGCGGACCTTGTCTTCGGGTCGGTGCTGCTGGCCGTAGCCGCGTTGCCGATGTTCGTTATTGCTGCGGCGATCAAGCTCACCTCGCGAGGGCCCATATTCTTCCGGCAACGACGCTATGGGTTGGACGGCCGGCAAATCCTCGTGTGGAAATTCCGTACGATGCTGTGTTGCGACGACGGACCGCAAGTGCGGCAGGCAACGCACGACGACAGCCGCGTGACCGCCGTCGGGCGGTTCCTGCGGAGAACCTCGCTGGACGAACTACCCCAGTTGTTCAACGTGATTGAGGGCAATATGTCGCTGGTCGGTCCCCGCCCGCACGCCAACGCACATAACGAGCAGTATCGCTCACTCATCGACGGCTACATGCTGCGGCACAAGGTGAAGCCGGGCATGACCGGCCTCGCTCAGGTGAACGGCTACCGCGGCGAAACGGAAACGCTCGAGAAGATGGAAAAACGCGTCGCCTGCGACCACCAATACATCCGCGAGTGGTCGTTCTGGATGGACCTTAAAATACTCGCGAAGACGCTCGGCGTGGTGCTCAAGCAGGGAAATGCGTATTGAGCCGCAGATGAAGGATGAGAGATGAGGGATGAGAAATGAAAGTTGCGGAATTCTTCGCCATGCCTCTGGTCATCCCTCATCACTTCTTAAAGATGTCCGGATTATTGTTCGGATCGAAATCGCGGGCCGTGAAATTGTTGTTGATCTTGAGATTCTTGGCGTACGTGTAGCTCTCGTCGAGCGGCGGCTTATCGCCCGTTTGTGCAGGCCACTGCCACGCGTCGAAATGAATGGGGATCTTCAACTCGTCGTCGAAAAATACACGGGCGATGTGGAACTTGAAATTCTGCCGCGGAACCGGATGCACGACTTTGACCATCGTGGCCGAGCGGCCCTCGACGTGGGTGCCTGGCGTCACCGAAACTTCGCACTCGGCAAACTGCGACTCGGCCTGCCACATCTTCGATAGCTTTCCGCACAGATTGCGAATCCCCACGTCGGTGATTGGATACTTCTGGCCGCTCATTGCCCGCGCTCC
>DASZZA010000042.1:0-7149 GCA_035545135.1 Lacipirellulaceae bacterium
TGACAAGGAGCACAATTTCCTCTTGCAGATTCACGGGCGAAAGACGGTTTACGTGTGGGAGCCGAATGATCTGGTCGTCGCAGATGACCGAGCCCGCGACCGCTTTCATGCGTCAGGCCAGAGAGACCTGATCGTTTGGGATGAGGCGTTCCGGAGACGGGCCCATCGTTTCGAGATCGGACCCGGCGAGGGCGCTTACATGCCCTCTACCAGCCCGCATCTGGTTGAGGTCGGTGACGAACCGTCGGTAACGGTAAGCTTTACCTATTATACCGCTAACACACGTCGAGACGCCTTGCTGCGCAAGGCCCGTGGACGCCTGTTTGAGTATGGTGTGCACTTGCCACCGGTAGGTAAACGCACATGGTTGGATCAAATGTTGCAGTCAGGAGCGGCCGCCGCGCAATCGCTGAAAAACACCATGTCACATTTGCGCGGCAAGCCGACGTGGAGTGACGGCGCAACGTACGCAACCCGCTAGGGTTCGAGTGCGCGGTCGGGTGGCTTGGTCAGGACCGTTTTCGAGTGCACCTCACCCGCCCTAGCCGCCCGGTGGTGCGCATGCGCACTATCGAAGACAAGCCCGTCGTAAGGAATGAATTAAAGTATTGGGGATTGCACAATGCTGGATTCTATCGAGCGTGTACCTGGCACCCTATTGTCGCATGAACCCGGTACGCATCGTTTCGATCTTAACCGCCGGGCCTTCGTGCTGAAGCATCGGCTGGCGGGGCATCCGCTGTTCACGTTGGAGCGGCTGGCGCGGCTGGCGGAATTTCTTTACGGGTCCGGCCATGTCGGAAGCGTGCTCTATCGCCAGGCAGCCGTCATGCCGCACACGATGGGCGCTTGGGACAATTTGACGAATCCACGGACCATCGGCGACGGAATCCGCGGATGCGAACAAACAGGTGCCTGGGCCTCGCTACACGACACGGAGCTCGATCCCGAATATCGGGAGGTTCTGCACGACATCATCCGCGACCTCTCGTCTGCTGTCGATCGAGATCTGCTCCTGGAAGCCAAGTATGTCACAGGGCACATTTTCATCGGGTGTCCGAACTCCGTGACCGACTATCACATGGATTCCGAGACTAATTTTCTTGCCATCATGTCGGGCGAGAAGCACTTTCATCTCTTCGACGGCGATGACACGTCCATCCTTCCTCAGACGGCGATTGAAAATTTCTACTGGGGTACGCCGCGCGCCGTTGGTTTCGATCCCTCCTTCGCAGATCGTGAGACGCATATTCGTCTTCAGGCGGGTGACTGCCTGCATGTCCCAGTCAATTTTCCCCATTGGGTGCAGAACGGCGCTGAGACATGTATCGCGCTGAGCGTACTGCTCTATCTCCCGGAGAATGTCGATCGCGCGCACGCCTTTCAAACGAACTGGATGTGGCGCCGCCTCGGATTTCGACCAAGTCCGATCAGCCGGACCGACCTCGCGGATACGCGGCGGCGGGGTCGGCTGCTTCGGACGCTTGCCCGCAAGACCCCGCTGAACAAGAGAGATGTGATCGCATCCGGGAGACTGAGGCTGCAGGCGCCATATCGCGCCGCTAAACGGGCACTATCTCTTCTCCGAAGCTGAACGGCTGCTGAGTCGAAATCGATCAATCTGCATCGCTGAAGCCATTTCGGGCGAGCGTGAAAAAACGCACGTGGGAAGGTGTACCGTCGTAAACAAGCGCGGCCGGGTAACCGAGTTCCACAAGCCAGCCAACAATCTGCCACTGCGAGTCAACGCCACGGACAAAACGTGCTGGCTCTCCCGGTTTCAAGTTCACATCGAAGCTATCGAGTGGGACTTGCAATCCATTGCCGCGCGCTTTGAGGTAAGCCTCTTTGCGTGTCCACGCCAAAAAGAAGCCTTCGACGCGATCCTGCGGGGGCAGTGCTCTCAGCGACATCAGTTCGCCCGTCGAAAAATGGCTACGTGCGATGTCTTCGTATTCGATGTCGGTTCGGATTCGCTCGACATCTATCCCGATATTTCTGTCCCAACCGAGCGCAAGTAACGCGATATCCTCCGAATGAGAAAGATTGAAGCTTAACGATTTTCCGGTGGAATCCAGTGCGAGAGCTGGCTTGCCCTCCGCCCCATAGGAAATCTGAAGCTGCAAGGGCCCTTGCCCCAAATATTGGGCCAGAATGTTTCGAAGAGTGCCGCGAGCGGCGACAAACCGATTTCGGTCGCGATCGAGGTGAAAACGCGCGGCGCGCTCCTTTTCCTCCGCCGTCAGACATTCGCGCAGGAGAGATAGCGCAGATGCGGAGACCGACAGCTTGCTTAACCACACATGGATTTCATTGAACTGCAGGCCAGGACAAGCCGGCACGCACGTCCATTTAACTGGCCCAAACACGGTTTGGCGCCTCCCCTCCGGTTACCATGATACTCAGCTTCCCTTGACCCGAAGCACCCGCCAAATACCTAATCGCACCTGATCGCCGGGGTGTTTCCTCGAATAAGCGCCGTCTTGTGAGCGGTTAGGCCGGCCCCCGGAGAGTGTGCCGCGACGATGCGCCGATTTTGCAATTTTACGTATTTGGGTAAGATAGCGAACTGTCTTAAATGCAACCAAAGGTGGCGTGGGGCGCCTCATGGCTCAACGAACGAATAGAGCAACTACCGGCGCTGACTCCTCGTCCTCAGTAATCGGACGCTCAGCGGGCTTTACTCAAGGGGCGATATTCCGTCTCCGAACCGCGCATGCCACCGGCGGCATTCCAAGCTAATCTAGAGATCATGGCAGAGACCCATGCTCCGGCCCAGTTCACCCTCGCCTCCACTGCTCGCAGACACGATCGCCGACGTCTGGCGCAGCGTGCTGAGGATTGACCAGATCGAATTCGACGACAATTTTTTCGACCGCGGCGGTAATTCGCTTTTGCTCATGGCCGCGCACTCGAGATTGCAGGAAGTATTGCAGACAAAAATACCGATTACGGACCTGTTCGAGTTTGCGACGATACGTGCACTCGCCGATCACCTCGCCAAAGACCGACCGGCACGCCTGGATCTCAACGATACGGTTGAACGATCGCAAAAACAGAGAGCTGTTTTTGCGCGTCAGCGCAAACGTTGGACAGAAAGAGGGCCTTGAGTTTGCGTGACCAGGAACCATTGTTTGATGGCGTTGCAATCGTTGGAATGGCCGGTCGGTTCCCCGGCGCTGCAACAGTCGCCGAATTTTGGCAAAATCAGATCCGGGGTGTCGAAGCAATATCCCGATTTGGGATCGAGGACCTGGAGATCTCGAAGGCCAGTGCGGCATTAGCGGATCCCAATTACGTTCCAGCGCGCTCGGTTCTCAACGGCGTCGATTCCTTCGACGCCGATTTTTTTGGTATCTATCCTCGCGAAGCGGAATTGATGGACCCTCAGCAGCGGCTGTTTCTCGAAAGCTGCTGGCAAACTTTTGAGGATGCCGGATACGATCCTTCGACGTTCTCCGGTTCGATCGGAGTTTACGCGGGAAGCAGCCCAAGCACGTATTTTTTGTCTCGCCTCTGCGCGCGCCCTGGATTCATCGAAAAATTCACGAACGGTTACCAGGTCGACAATTACGTCGAGATGATTGGCAACAGTCTCGACTTCCTCGCAACACGTGTTTCATACGTTCTCAACCTGCGTGGACCAAGCTTCACGATCCTGTCGGCCTGTTCAACATCATTGGTTGCAGTCACACAGGCCTGCCAGTCGCTCCTCACGTATCAATGCGACATGGCGCTCGCCGGTGGAGTATCGATCACCTTGCCGCAGCGGCGCGGCACCTTTTACCAGGAAGGTGGCATGGTATCTCCGGATGGCCATTGCCGCGCCTTCGATGTGGCCGCCTCAGGGACGGTTTTCGGCAGTGGAGTTGCGACCGTTCTGCTCAAGCGCCTGGAAGATGCACTGCGCGACAATGACCAGATCTATTCGGTCATTCGTGGCTTTGGCGTCAATAACGACGGGGCGGCCAAGGTTGGCTATACGGCGCCCAGCGTGGAAGGGCAGTCGCGCGCGATCGCGATGGCCCAGGCGGCAGCTGGAATTGAGCCGGACAGCATCGGCTACATTGAAGCCCACGGGACGGGAACGCCACTAGGCGATCCCATCGAACTGTCGGCGCTCACAAAAGTCTTTCGCACTCAAACGTCCAAAAAGCAGTACTGCGTCATCGGCACGGCGAAGACCAATGTCGGTCATTTGGACGCGGCGGCAGGGGTAACCGGGCTGATCAACGCCACCCACATTGTACGCCACGGTGTGTTTCCGCCAACGCTTCATTTCAAGGCGCCCAATGCGAATTTCGATCTCGAGAACAGTCCGTTCTTTGTCAATACAGCTCTGAGCCACTGGAAGCCGAATGGCGGTCCGCGACGCGCGGGTGTGAGTTCCTTCGGCGTCGGGGGTACTAATGCGCACGTCGTCATTGAACAGGCTCCCGACCGGCAGACGACGCCCTCGACGAAATCGGCGCACCTATTTGTGTTGTCCGCACGGACAGAAGCTGCGCTTGACCGGGCGACCGAGAATCTTGCCGCGCACTTGAGCGCCCATCCCGATATAAATCTCGCCGACGCAGCTTGGACACTGCAGATCGGGCGGCGGGAATTTGCCCATCGCCGCGCTGTGGCTGCACGTAACGTGAAAGAGGCAATCACAGCCCTATCGAGCCGAGTGCGGCCTCGGGCGCCGGTTAGATCACAGCCGAAGGGATGCCCAGTCGGTTTTCTTTTCCCTGGCCAGGGATCGCAACACGTCAACATGGGGCGGGAAATCTATCGGACCGAGCCGGTTTTCCGCGATGCGGTCGACCGCTGCTCGAACATACTGCGTCCCCATCTCGGCGTTGACCTTCGGTCGCTTCTTTATCCCGCCGATAACGCGACTGCCGCTGACAAGCGCCGCGTTACCGACACTGTCATTGCGCAACCGGCTCTTTTCACCATCGAGTATGCCCTGGCGCAGCTTTGGAAGGCTTGGGGAGTCCGGCCAAACGCGATGCTCGGGCACAGCATCGGTGAGTTCGTCGCTGCCTGCCTGGCAGGCGTTTTCGACCTCGACGATGCGCTGGCGGTAATCGCTGCGCGCGGTCGGATGATGCAGCAGTTGCCCCCTGGCGGAATGTTATCGGTGCGGCTCTCCGAGGCCGAGTTGAGGCGTCGCCTACCTGGCTCGCTATCGATTGCGGCCGTGAATTCCCCTTCGCTTTGCGTCGCAGCCGGCCCATCAAATGCGCTTGGAGAATTCGAGCAAGTCCTCGCGCGTGAGGGAATCGCGGTCCGTCCGCTGACGACTTCACATGCCTTTCATTCCGCGATGATGGATCCGCTGATCGAGCCGTTCACCGAGATCGTGGCCAAGGTTCGCCTCAAGCCGCCGCAGATACCGTACGTTTCGAGTGTGACTGGCACGTGGATTACCGATCGAGAGGCGACTGATCCGAGGTATTGGGCGCGCCATGCGCGCGAGCCAGTGAAATTTTCGTCGGCGGTCGACGAGTTACTGAAGGATCCCGAAGCGGCTCTCGTGGAGGTGGGACCTGGCAATGTCCTGAGTACGTTGGCACGACAACACGTCGCGGCATCGGCGGATCGAACAGTGGTGCCCTCATTATCGGACGAAATGTCGGGCCGCAACGACGCTGTGTGTTTGATGAACGCCGTCGGTTCGCTTTGGTGCGCGGGCGCGCATCTGGACTGGCGGGCATTTCATGGCGAAGAGCGCCGGCAGCGTATTTCGCTGCCGACATACTCATTCGAGAGCAATCGATACTGGCTCGAACTGGACACCGTCCCCCAGCTCTCAGCGGCGACGCCGGTTGCGACGAACTCGCAATCATCCTCAAACGCGCACGAGCCAGCAAAAGCGCAGGAACCCACCCCCATGAACGACATGTCAAATGCTTCTGCCGCAGCACCTTCTGCGCACGGCAATCGTGAGGCTCGGATCCACGCAGCAGTCGCGGAGATCTTCGAAGATCTTTCCGGCATGGACTTCGCAACAGTCGATCGATCCACAACATTCCTCGAGCTGGGGTTTGATTCTCTTTTCCTGACCCAAGTGACTCAAGCGTTGCAGAGCAAATTCGGGGTGAAGATCACATTGCGGCAACTGCTGGGCGAGCAGTCAACTCTGCAAGCGCTCGCGCAATACTTGGGTGACAATGCCGCACCTGGTCTCTTCGATGAGCCGTCGCCAGCTGTGGGCGCCCCGGTGCCGGCGCCCTCCCCTGTTTCCCAACCTTTGACGATAGAGACACGCGGCACCGTCTCCGTTCCGGACTCTGCCGCGGCCAATTCCCCGCTCGATCAGCTTATGCGCGAGCAGCTTCGCGCCATGAATATGCTTTTTGCGCAGCAGCTCGACGCGATGCGGGCATCGAGCGCCGCGTCCGCTACACAACCGCCGACATCCGGAGCGGTTCGCACAGAAGCGCGACCCCACTCAACCATAGCCTCGGACATGTCTTCGGACACGCTTCCGCCGACCACGGGGTTACCTGCAAACGAAGGATCGAAGCCACACGGACCGTTTCGGCCGGTGCAGAAGGACGCTTCCGGCACACTCAGCGAATCTCAACAGAAGCATCTCGCGGCATTTATCGAACGGCACACAAAGCGCACTGCGAATTCCAAGCGCGCAACGCAGGAATTTCGAAAGACCCTTGCAGATCCGCGGGCGGTGTCCGGCTTTCGCGCACAATGGAAAGAATTGGTCTACCCGATCGTCACCAATCGTTCGCAAGGCTCCCGTCTTTGGGATATCGACGGCAACGAATACATCGACCTTACGAATGGCTTTGGATCGATCATGCTGGGCCATCGGCCGGAATTCGTAGAAGCGGCCATCGCAAAACAGCTGCACGAAGGGTTCGAGATCGGTCCACAGTCGCGTCTCGCAGGCGAGATCTCCAGGATGTTCTGCGAGATGACCGGCAACGAGCGCATGACGTTCTGCAATACTGGATCGGAAGCGGTGATGGCTGCCATGCGCGTGGCGCGCACAGTGACCGGCCGCAACAAGGTCGTGATGTTCTCTGGCGATTATCACGGCACGTTCGACGAAGTCCTGGTCAAAGGCTTCACCAACAAGGCTGGTGACCCGATTTCCGCACCGATTGCGCCCGGAATCCCGCGTGAAAATCTGTCAAA
>DASZZA010000043.1:0-1937 GCA_035545135.1 Lacipirellulaceae bacterium
GATGATGCCCATGGACAAAATCCGCGCCGGAATCCAAGCCGCCTCGGCCCAACTCGGCGACGACCCGAAATCGCTCGAAAACGCGGCTCGCGGCATCATGACCACCGATACCGTTCCCAAATTGTGCGGCCGCGAAGTTACGATCGGCGGCCTGCCGACCCGCGTCACCGGCATCGCCAAAGGCGCAGCCATGATCGGACCCAACATGGCGACCATGCTCTCGCTCATCATGACCGATGCGCCCCTCACCAAGCACGACGCCCAAGCCGCCCTCGTCAGTGCGATGGACGAGTCCTTCCACTGCATCAGCGTCGACGGACACATGAGCACCAACGATACCGTCATCCTCCTCGCCAACGGCGCCGCGGCATTGTCCCCCTCGCCCTCTGGGAGAGGGGCCAGGGGTGAGGGTGCTTTGCAAGAGCAGCGTCCAGCCCCATTATCCGGCAAACCCCTCGAAGACTTCCGCACCACACTCCTCGAAGTCTGCGAGGATCTGGCCCAATCCATTCCGGCCGACGGCGAGGGCGCCACCCACCTCATCACCGTCGAAGTGCATGGCTGCCGCAACCGGCAAGATGCCCTGAAAATCGGCAAAACAATTGCCGATAGTCCACTCGTGAAAACGGCGATCGCCGGCGCCGACCCGAACTGGGGTCGCATCGTCTCCGCCGCCGGATACGCAGGAGTCCAGTTCGATCCCGCGAAGGTGACGCTTCACCTTAACGGCCTGCTCTTGTACGAACGCGGCGCGCCGGTCGATTTCGACCCCGATGCCGCAGCCAAATCGATCGCCGCAGACCGCGACACCAGCATCGTACTCATCCTCGAAGAAGGCAAATCTGCGGCGCGCTTCTGGACGACCGACCTAACCGCCGAATACGTGCGCCTGAACGCCGACTATCACACGTGATAACAAGCCGCAGCCATTGACCGCGCAAATGTTAGCCGCGACGCGGAGGCTTCGCGCAACGTAGCGCGTGCGTACGCTGACCCCTTCGTTTTACGCCGCTTCTCCGACCGCCAGCCCAATAGAACCAACTCGCGCCGACGATTAACAACGTCACCGACGTCGGCTCCGGCACGCTCGACGCGCTCAATCCCGCGCCACTCGCCGATGTATTGCCAAAGCCCGAGCGCCACACCGCGTAGTCACCTTCATCGACGCCGTTCATGTTGTCGCCGTTGCCGCTGAGCGCAGCTTCGTCCGAATCGCCCAAGTGCTTGCACCAGACGACGTAGTCGGCCGCATCCACTTGGCCATCCCCATTGAAATCGCCCGGCAATCCAGCGCTGTTGGCGATTACGTACGTCTGAAATCCGGCGTCGCGCGACGGCGAAAAGAAAGTCCAGTCACCCGTCGGATTGATTTGGCGATACATCGATTCTCCGCCGGCATAGGTGCTTGCATTTTGCGTGTCTCTCGAAAAGACGTACGTGCTGTCGCCATTCGTGCTAATGCCGTACGCAAGAACCTCGCCCACATGAACCGGTATCGCAAACGAACTCAAATCGAACGAGATGTATGAATAGCCCGTTGAAGGGATTGAGGACAAAGGCACCGTGGCGCTTCCCAGGCTGGCGTTGGGCAGTCCGCCCGAAGTATTGTAAACGGTCAAAATCGCGTTTCCCGGCGATCCGAACCCAGGCCAATTGATTTGTGCCCCGAGGCGGGAGAGCGTGCCAGATACGCCGACCGTAAACGTCTGAGCGTTTTCGATGTAACCGCCGGCGTTGGATTCGGAAAAACCGGAGCCGGTCACATCGTTCTGCTGATCGAGAACTTCCGTAGCCCGAGTTGAAGCTCCCATGACAAAAAGCAGAATCACAATACTGCGGACGGAATGGTGACACATCATTCGCTCATTCCCACCCAGCCTGTAGAGGATTCCTCGACCACAAAGATACTGCAAACGTCCGTCGACAATCAAGTCGGG
>DASZZA010000044.1:0-5044 GCA_035545135.1 Lacipirellulaceae bacterium
CGCTGCACGACGCACAAGAAAATCGGCGATTGCCGCTGACCGTTGTTGATATGGCCTACAAGATGCCCACGGCACCAATGTCGCTCGTTCGCAAGCTCCGGACAGTCAGCGGCGGATCAGCGCCAATCCTCGGTCTTCCAGGCTGATCATTACGGCCTAGAGAATAACGTCCGACGGAAGGTGGCGGTGGGAGTGCTTATGCAAAAAAACTTCTCTGCCCCTAGTGCTAAGCATTACAGCGTAAGCCGCCGCACTTTAACGTACGTCCGATATCGATGATAAAGTCGGTCAATTTCCAGAAGATTGACGCGCAGCTACGGCTGTAATCTCGACCAGCCATTCAGGTTGGCCAAGTGCGGGCACAACAATAAGTGTGGATGTCGGCTTAGCGTTTTTCAACACGCGTGCCCGTACTTCCCTAAAACGATCGCGATATTGCGAATTCGTGATGTAACAGGTGATTTGGACAATATCGTCGAGGGACATTCCCGCCGCCGCCAAAATCTCCTTGATGTTGAACCAGACGAGTTCGCACTGTTCAACAAAGTCACGCGGAACGGAAAGATCTTTCGCGATCGCGACTTGCCCTGCGACATAAAGTGTGTCCGCGCGCGCGGGCACCATGATTGCTTGACTATAAGCGGTAGAGGTTGGACCAGATATATTTTGAGTAGACACGACCTTATTCATGTACATGCCTTTCGTGCCATGCGCCGTAGCGATTGATTGGGTAATGCTGGTGGGCCAAGCCCGGACAAAAGCGATTGACAACCGCGGCCAGTCGCTCGAACAGCCGAAAATTGTCAGCGTTAATCCGTTCTAGTCGTTCTCGCGCACGCTCCACAGCGCTCGCCAAATTAGGAAAATCAATGCGAGTATGGCGGCGGTTTTCGACGATCAACTCCCCACCTACCATCACACTGTGCACAGCGGTCCCGTCTTCGGAATGGACCAATTGGTTGACGGCGTCGTTCAGTGGAAGCCAATTGACGTGTTCCGCTTCCAGAAAGACAAGGTCCGCGTGATAGCCGGGTGCAATACGTCCAATCTGGCCCGACATGCCGAGGACCTGCGCGCTGCCGCTGGTAGCAAGGTCGAGCACTTCGTCTGTACTCAACCACTTGTCGATGTCGGGCCCCTGCACTTTCGAAACCAGCGAGGCGAGACGCATGGCCTCATACATATTCTGGTGATCGGAGCAATTCGCGCCATCTGTTCCGATACCCACAGTAATTCCGCTATCAAGCATCCCCCGCGCGTCAGCAAGGCCGCTGCCGATGCGCATGTTGCTGCCGGGATTGTGGGCAACACCGGCACCATATTCACCGAGCAAACTCATATCGTCGTCTGTGAGCCAGACGCCGTGCGCGACCGAAAAGCGTGAATTGAGAAGGCCCAGCCGGCCTAGATGGCCGACGATGGTGTGTCCATAGAGCTCCTTACCGTAGACTGCCTGCACCTTCGATTCCGCAACATGGCTTTGAACGCATAAGCCGAATTCTTCCGCAAGGTCACGACAACCGGTTAGAAAAACGTCTGAGCAATGCATTGGGATGGTCGGCGCAATTGCCATCCGGATCTTGTCGCGATTGTAGCGCCATGCCTTCAAACTACGCCGCATGCTATCGAAAACGGATTTTGGCTCCGCAAAGCGCATAGCTTTCGCAGAAGCCTGCAGATCATCTGGTAGAGCTTCCATTAACCCCGGCACGGCTCCAAAGAAGCTGCGGTCCGCGACGGCTGGCGCAATCACTGCACGAATACCCACTTCAGCATAAGCGTCTGCCATCGCCTGGATACCTTCAGGCGTGGGACAGGGCAGCTCCATATTTAAGTCGTAGCAGGCGGTGCAGCCTTTCAGGGCCATTTCCGCGGCCGCGAGCTTTGTACTGAGCTTGCGGTCCTCGAACGTGCGGCCCGCATACGTGAATACCGACGACGTCAGAAGCAATTCTAGCGTCCAACGATCCCCCATGCCCTTCGACAATGATCCGTGGCCGTGGGTGTGAGCATTGATCAAACCGGGATGAATGAGCTTGCCCTTCGCATCGATCAATCTCGCGTCTTCGGGCGCCGGCAAGCCGGGCGGCCCAATTTCCTCAAAGCGACCTCGCGATATCAGAATGTCCGCTGCTACGAACTGACGCTTGGCCAGATCGAGCACTCTGCCCCCACGGACGATCGTAACTGGCGCCGTCATGTTTGTGCATTCCCCATGTGCTCGTTCTGCTGCCGGCCGGCAGACCATGGAAAAAATACTGCCTCAATTACGACAATCACCTGAAAGAGGATAATTCCCATCAGCGACAGAAGCACCATTGCGCCATAAGCAAGTGGGGTGCGGAAATAAGCCGACGCCGACGTAATCATGTAGCCCAAACCCTTGTCAGCCGCGACAAATTCACCCACCACTGCGCCAATTACTGCGAGTGTCACCGCGACTTTCAGGCCGCTGAAGATATGTGGCACAGCGTAGGGCAGTCGGATGTAAACGAGTTCTTGCCATCGACTCGCAAGGTGAACACGCCCAAGCTCACGAAGCTCTTTCGGTGTGGCCATCAAGCCGGTCGCTAGCGAGATCACGAGCGGAAAGAATGCGACAAGAAAGGTAATAACAACTCGAGGCACTTCGTTCGGGCCAAGAGCAACGACCAGTATTGGAGCAAGCGCTACCTTCGGGATCGACTGAGTAAAAACTAGGATTGGCGAGATCGCATCCGACCACCACCGCGAATATGCAATCAAAATCGCGATCGGGAAGCTAAAGACAATCGATACGATGAAACCAATGATTACGGTTGTGAACGTGGCAAGCGTATTTGCCGCCATCCTTTCAGGTATTGCGACCATCTCGCGCCAGATTTCACTCGGCGCCGGCAGCAGGTAAACCGGAATATTGAATGCCCTGACCGACACCTCCCATAGCAACAACAAGGCAATCATGGCGATGGTTGGCAGAAGCACACGTCGGCGCAATCGGAAGCGCATTAGACGCTTCCTTGGAGCGGAGCGCGCGACCCGAAAATCACATCGCGGATCGTGCGGGTATATTCATGGAACGCAGGATCTTGCTCGAGGTCGAAGCTGCGTGGCCGGGGCAGATTAACATTGATTATTTCTTTGATCTCACCGGGACGCGGAGACATGATTACGATCCGATCAGCTAGCAGCACCGCTTCCGGAATAGAGTGTGTCACGAACACGACCGTCTTCGGCTTCGCCTCCCAGATGCGAAGTAATTCAAGCGCTATCTCTTCACGGGTTAGAGCATCGAGCGCCCCGAACGGTTCATCCATTAGGAGGATGCTCGGATCGTGCAACAAAGCGCGGCAAATCGCGACGCGCTGCTGCATGCCTCCCGAAAGCTCTCCCGGATACCGATTCTCGAATCCTGCAAGGCCGATGATGGCCAGAAATTTCTTCGCCCTTTCAATTGCATCATCTGTAACTGCACGCATCAGGCGAAGCGGGAATAAAACATTGGCTAGGACTGTGCTCCACGACAATAGCGTCGGCGATTGAAAGACGAAGCCGAGGTCTTTGCGCGGGGCGCTGACCACCGTACCCTCAATTGCCACCTCCCCTTCGGTTGGGCCTAGTAAGCCCGCTATCAGACGCAAAAGAGTTGACTTCCCACAACCCGACGGACCAACGACGCAGACAAACTCGTTTCGAGCGATCGCTAACGTAATGTTGCTAAGCGCTCGAATGCTCGGCCCATCTGCCGTCGGAAACGTCATCCCGACGGCATTAAACGTGATCATTGATTGTTTCCCCGCCCTACGGAACGAATCTCGTATCGACAAATTCGCTTGCAGGAATTGATGCGTCGAGTTTCTGCGATTCTGCCACGATCTTCCAGGTGGCCTTGAGTTGTTCGGGGTCGAATTTCCCAAGTCCTACTCGCTTCGAATCCTCGTTAAATACAAGCTTCAGGAATGCGCGGATCTCGCCCAGTGACGATGGCACGTCTGCCTCCGGGTTCATCTGCTTATGAAGCTCGGCGGCTTTTTCCGGATTGTCGCGGGTCCACTCAAACGACTTCTTTGTGGCCCGGAGGAATGCCTTCACCAACTCGGGCTTCTTAGCGATCGTTTCGTCGCTCGCATGGATGCAGATCGAGTAAATCTTGAAGCCATAGTCGGCGTAAGGAAGGACCTTAACTTTCTTGTGCACGCGCTCGGCCTGCAGATTTTGGAAATAATAATTGATCGAAAACTGAGTGACGGCGTCCACCTGGCCATTGAGAAACGCGGCATTGAGGGCAGTAGGATCTAGGGTGACGAACCGCACTTTGGACGGGTCGACGCCGGCCATCTTGGCCAGAATTGGGAAATAGACCTGGTGAGAATTTCCCGCAGTGGTGCCAACCGATTTACCCTCGAGGTCCTTAATCCCATTGATGCCGCTGCCCTCTATCACGAATAAAGAGTGCGGCGATTGCGTGTAGACGCTCATAATGCATTTTGATTTCAGATTTTCGCGCGCGCGACCAGACATGACAGCGCCAATATCTCCGTCGCCAAATAGCGCACCACCGGCTGCGACGCGCCTCACGGCCTCGCCTGAGCCGTTGCCGCGCTGGATCGTTAGATCGATGCCTTCTGCCTTATAAAATCCGTTTGCGATCCCGGCGAAATAAGCAGCGAACTGGCCCGTCGGAATCCAGCTGAGTTGAAAGGTCACTTTTGTTTGCGCGGCTGCCGAAGTAACACTCGCAAGTAAAAGAGCGCCGGCGACTGCGATAGCCGATCGGAATTTTATCATTTTGATTTCTCCCTTGTTGACCCGGCAACATTCATCAAATGGCAAGTGCGGCTTGCAGGCCACTGTGAACGACTAAGTCGCGCACGCCGCCACCGCTTCGATTTCGACTTTCCACTCTGGTCGCCCCAATTCGGAAATTACGATCATCGTCGATGCTGGCCGATGATCTCCGAGCACGCGCGCGCGTACTGTGCGATATGCTGGCATATCTTTGGGATCGACCAGGAAGCCTTGGATTTTCACGATATTCCGAATCTCCATATCCGCTTCTTTGAGA
>DASZZA010000045.1:0-3920 GCA_035545135.1 Lacipirellulaceae bacterium
GAGATGGCAGCCGAGATCGGCATGGAGCACAACTTGGGGCTGACGTGCGCCCCCATCGGCGGACTCGTGCAGGTACCGTGCATCGAGCGGTGCGCTATGGCCGCCGTGAAGGCGATCAACGCGTCGCGAATGGCGCTGCGGAGCGACGGCACGCACCGTGTATCGCTCGACCGCGTCATCCTTACCATGCGCGAAACGGGCCGCGATATGCTTACGAAATACAAGGAGACGTCGCGCGGCGGTTTGGCGGTGGCGGTTACGGAATGTTAGCGACGCTCTCCACCGGAGGTCGTTGCTTCCCTGGGTCTGGTCGCACGTCGTTCTGCCCTACTGGCTCCGAACCGGTTGAACTCACGACGCTACGGCGACGCGAGGAATGTGATGAGATCGGCCATTTCTTGTGGCGTTATTTGTTTCTCGAAGCCGTCGGGCATGAGCGACCGACCGGAGGTAGTGAGAGATTCCAATTCGCTTCGCAGCAGTGTCGTTTTCTGGCCTTGCTGGCCGAGTAGCGTAATCGCACTCGTGGTTTCTTCGAGGAGGATTCCGCTTTTGACGACTCCGTCGTTGGTGACCGCTACATATTCGGCATAGTGTTGATCGACGGCTCGGTTGGGGTCGAGGATTTCGCGCAGCAAGCCTTCGTTCGACTTATCCTGGCGAGCAGCAATATTGGGGCCGACTTCGTTGCCCATGTTGTGAAATCGATGGCAGGGCGTGCAATTCTTCTGAAAGATGGCTTGCCCGCGGCCTGCGTCGCCATCTTTAAGCGCCGTTACATAGCGCGCGATGATGTCGGCTCGCTCGCTGGAAGTTTGTGTAAAGTCTTTCCGCGCTTCAGTGCGAAGCTCGGGGTCGGGACTCTCGGTCAATTGAGACTGGTGGATAGCGTCGATCTCTGCTGTCTTCACTTTGCCGCCCTTGATTGCTTCGAGAAGCAAGCCGACCCATTCTTTTCGGCTAACGAGAACATCGAGCGTTCTGCCGCGCAATATGGGCGTCAGGCTGCCCCACGCGTTTAGCAAATGTTCGGCAACAGCAGGGTCCCGTTGTTCCGCAAGTGCATCGAGAGCTGCCAATTGGAGTTGCGAATCGTGATCGACGGAGAGGAATTCGGCGAGTGTGCGAATCTTATCGCCGCTGTGCTCAGGCAGGCGGCCGAGAATTCGAACGCATTGGACGCGCATCTTTACGTCGGCGCTATTGTCTATGGCGATACGAGTGCACTGGTCGGCGAGCCGCCGCAGACGAGCGTCCGTGTACCTGCCTACGAATGAGCTTGCGTCGGGGTTGCGCCGAAGACCGGCGAGCAGAGATTCAATAGCATCGAAGCGATTGGCCTCCTGGCCCTCAGCCTCGGCCGCGGCAAGCCGAACGGCGGTTGCCACTGTGTTTTCGTCGTTTGAGGCACCGGCCATCTCCATCAGGCGCGCAGCGAGTTTTGCTTTGGCGTTCGCCTGCGATCGGTTGAACACTTCGTTAAGCAGCCCCCCTAATTGGCTGTCTGTTATGGAACTCATGACACCAGCGATCACGTACGAATCGTCAGCATGCCGCTCGGCGATCCTGGCGAGCGCCGCGATTTTGCGCGGGTTGGATGTTTGACCCAGGCTGCACGCCAATTGCAGAGCGACCGCCCCATTGTGTTCGTCGGAAAGTTGGATAACGTCATCGAGAAGCGTGGGGGCCGAATCTAGTCGAGACTCGGCCAGCCGCACGGCCTGACGCTTCACTTCAGGGTGTGGGTCAGCCAACGCCGTACGCAGCAGACCATCGGGCAGCGTTTGTAGAAGCGCGAGCGTGCAGAGCGCCTGCAAACGGGTCGCTGGCCGTCGGGAGTCTTTTACAAGTTGCTCGAGCGGCCGGGTGGCAGCCTCATCGTCGCGCCAGACCAGCAATTGTTGAATCATGTCGCGCTGCCACCCGTTGGGCGAGTCCATGGCGGCCACAAGTTCCGCGGTATTGAGCTTGTCAAGCCGTGGCCACGGGCGCGGCTTGGCATTTTGGGGTAAAACACGGTAAATGCGGCCCATGGTATTTCCGGCGTAGACATCTAACTCATTTTGCACGTTTTGCGGAATCCAGCGTGAATGCTCGATCACGTAGCGGTACATATCGACGACCCACAGCGCTCCATCGGGACCTGTGCGGACCTCGACAGGGCGGAACCAGTTGTCGGTCGAAGTGAGGAATTCGCTGTTGGCTTCATCAGGCGGTCGCGTGGCAACGAAGGTCGCCCCAGCCGGCTGCAAAATCATGCGATGAACGAGCTGATTGACCGGCTCACACGTGAAAACGTTGTCCGTGAACTCGGGCCCGAGAAGTTCGTCGCGATAGAACCCCATGCCGCAAGCGGAAGTAGCCTTTCCGGCTGGGCCGGAGAGTGGCATCAGTACGATCTTGCCCCTGGGAAATAGGCGCGAGGCTTCCGGCGTTGGGCAGTTCACCGCAAGCGGTGGCGGAATTACATGCGGATTGCGGCGCAGGTAGCGGTCGGAGAGTGGATAGTGCCAACACAGATTGCTGTTGTCGGTGCCGAACCAATCGCCCCAGTCATCGCGGACTCGGCCGTTTTCCGTGCGGCCCGTTTCCGGCTCGATGACTTGGAGGTCAGGCTGTAAGCGGAAATCGCTGTTGGGGATGACAATTTCATGGCCTTTGAGGGTTCTCACCTTACTGCCGAAGTACGAGCCGGCTTGCAGCCACCCATCGAGGCCATAAGCGAGCGTATTAAGTCGCGCCTGCGGATTCTCAACGCTGAAACCGCTAATAACCTTTTGGACGATATCGGCACGGCCATCGCCATTCGTATCTTCGGCATACAGCAAGTCGGGCGCAGCCGAAATGAGAACACCTTTCCTCCACACGGTTACAGCGAACGGTTGCGCGATTTTGTCGAGAAAGACAGTCGCCGTTTCGAATTCGCCGTCGGAGTCGCGGTCTTCGAGCACGCTAATGCGTCCTGCGGGCGGGCAGGTTTGGCCATCCTTGCAGCCATAGTCGCACATTTGAGCTACCCAGACTTTGCCGTCCGGTCCGAAGTCGATTGAAACCGGATCCGTGATCTGCGGCTCGGAGGCTACCAACTCAACGCGCAGGCCCGGCCGGACCTGGAACGTTGCGAGCGATTGGGAAGGAGTTTTGGGCTGGCTTCCTTGTGTGCCGTCAATTCTTTCGTGGGCTTTGAATCGGTCGTCCAGTTGGGCGTGGACGGCAGCGATGATTTTATCTTCGAGCCCGGCGGCAAATGGTGCCGGCAGCCCGTAAAATACCATCGCGCCGCCCCCTTCGTAGCCTCCCTCTTTTAAAATCCGCTCGGACGGTATGTAAGCCGGCGCGTCGTTCGCATAAGCGTTGATCCAAAGCCGAGACGCATCGAGCTCTCTCTTGAGACGGTGTGAGTAATCGACGACAACCTCACCGGAAAGAAAGACCATCGCCAGCGATTTGCCGAACTCCCATGTTTGAACCGGATAGGAGATTTCTGTCGGGAGATTTTCCCCCGCATCCATTCGCGCCAGCTGCACCCGTGCATAGTAGCCCTCGGGCTGGTTGCTTTTGGCGCGTTCCATCCACTCTTCACGCGACGGAAGCGGACGCAGAGCGAGCCGGATCGCATTGAGTTGACATGTTATGTTGCCACTGACATCTACAAGCTTATTCCGTATAAGCCTCTGGACCTCGTCGGCGATCTGACCTGCGTACTTGTGAGCGAACTCAACCTTATCGCCAGTGACGCCGCAGGCCGGATTGGAATCGGCGCCGCAGCCGATCGAGATCAGTGCGATCGAACCGGGAAAGCGTTTCTCGATCTCCTCGGCGGCGCACCCGGCCCAGTCACCGCTGATCTTATAATCGGAGAGCACCACGCAATGGCATGCGTAACTGACATAGATGCCGCGCACTTTGCCGTCCGGCGC
>DASZZA010000046.1:0-3881 GCA_035545135.1 Lacipirellulaceae bacterium
GTTTGCGCCTCGCCGGTGAACCGGACGGCGCGGGTAAGCACGTCGACCAGTTCCGCGCGGCGGTCTTCGTCTTCTTCGTCGCCGAGCACCTGCGATAAAAACAACATGGAAAAACCATGACCGTACGTGTAACGGTCGTCGCGCAACGGATCGCCGATCAATCCATTGGGCCGGCTTTGGCGGACGAGGTAGTCAACGGCGCGGCGGATGTTATCCGCGTACTTGCCCTGCGTGGCGGTCGATCCTTGGCAGAGCATCGCCATGCCGGCCAGCGCGGTCATCGCCGTCGGGTAGCGGCCCTGTGCTGTCCAATGACCGAGCTTGTGCTGATTGTAGGCCAGGAAATCGAGTCCCTCGCCGACAACTTTTCGCACTTGCGGATCATCGATGGCGGCGCGAGCCGACAGCGCCGGCATGGATAGAAGCGCGATGCTAATGGTTACAAGCAGTTTCAAAACCGATCGGGGACTGTCGCGTTTTGCGGAGTCTTCGGAGCAAAAGGGGACCGTCCCCCTCTCCCTGAGCGGTTTTGAAACTGCTTCTAGTGACAAATCGTCAATGGGACTGGGTTTGTGCTAGTTTAGACGGTGGCGGCAGGTGGCTCTAGTCGGTCGAGGCACGACATTGTGGGTCGAAGGCGAGGCGAGGACTTTTGCTTCCGACAATCGTTCGCGAGTAGGGAACAGAGCGCTATGGCGGATCACGTCCTGGACACGATTCAGAAGGTGCTTTCGGAAGCCGGCATGGAATACAGAGAGATCCGTCACGAGCCGACGTACACATCGCAGGAATCGGCACGCGTTCGCGCCGAGTCCCTAGCGGTCGGCGCTAAGGCGCTACTTTTGAAGACGGATGACTCATTTCGGCTATTCGTGTTGCCGGCAGATCGGCAAATCGACTCAAAGCAAATCAAGCGGGAACTCAAGGTTCGAAATGTGCGATTTGCGACGAGCGAAGAGTTGTTCGAGTTGACAGGGCTCGTGCCTGGATCAGTACCGCCTTTTGGAAAACCTGTTTTACCCTTCGTGCTTTATGGCGATATCGGGATCGGCAGCGTCGAGGACAAGGTGGCGTTCAACGCGGGTTCGTTGACGCTCTCGATCGTCATGAAAGCGTCCGATTGGAAAGCCGTTGCCAACCCGGTGCAGTTTTCCTTTGCTAAGCAATAAGCAACAGAAAACGTGGAGCTAGGGCTGGCAGCGATCGGCCCGCCGGACTTGTTATGCTGTGACGCTGGCTAGCAGCTTCTGCCATGCGACCGACAAGTCGGCGATATCGCCGCCGACAATGACGAACTGGGCTCCGTCCTCAATGGCGGCCGTCAGAAGCGCTCCCGGTGCCACCATAATACCTACAAGCTTGCCAGCTTGTCGGGCGGTTCGGATCACGTCTTTGACGATTTGAATCAGTTCAGGATGATTGAGTTGGCCAACCCAACCATAATTCATGGACAGATCGCCGGGGCCGAGGAAGATTCCGGAGAGGCCCGGCACTTCGCAGATCGCGGCGATATTCCGGACGGCTTCCGGCGTTTCAATCTGCACGAACAAGTGTATCGAATCGTTGATCTCGGCGAGCAAGGTCTCGGTCATTCCAGCGAGGCCGAATCCGACGCCGCGTGTCCGGCTGTTGTAACCGCGCTCGCCGACTGGTGGGAATTTGGCGTGACGCACAACCTCGCGCGCTTGTTGGGGTGTGTTCACCATCGGGACGACAATGATGCGCGCCCCAACTTCGACTGCCATAAGCATGTTCGGCCGCTCCCAATTGGGGACGCGAATGGCCGGCACACTCCCGCCGGCCTTGATAGCCGTGCACATCGCCTCGGCCTGATTCCACGAGCTTGGGCTGTGTTCTAATTCAATCCACACGGCTTCGAAACCGACTTGCGCTGCAACCTCGGCCAGGCGTGCCGAGCCGGAATACACCGTGACACCTCGGACAAGCCGCGGTCGTCCCTGAGAGTCATGAAATGGATCGGTACCGGAAGAGCGAGAATCAATGGATTTGTTCATGTGCTGATGTTAATTCGAGTGTTGCAAAAGTGATAGGAACGACGGAGGAATCCTGCCGATACTATGTCACTGGACAGAATCTATTTGGAAACCAATTCAACGACGTGGCCATCAGGATCGTAAAGATAAAGTTGCTTGCAGCCGTCGGGTCGCTCTCGCAGGGGAGCAGCGATTCGGACTCCATGTGCTTCAACCGACAGCAAAGCCATCCGCACGTCGTCGACGGCAAATGCGAAGTGATGTCCGCGTGAGACGATTGTTGCCCTTCGGTCGCCCCAACCGGCTTTCCCAGCTTCGGAACTTTGCTCGGTGGCATGTACTTGCACATTGCCGAGTTGGAACCACAGGCCGGGGAACTTGAACGCCGGCCGTTCGACTTCAGTCATTCCGAGGAAGTCGACGTAGAATCGTCGCGTCGCTTCCAAATCGGCACAGATGATCGTGACGTGGTCAAACGACTTTGCATGGATACTTGGCGTTTGCGACATACGCCAATTATTGCATGGGCATACAACCGACGTCGAGTTAGACTGCTTTGCCACGCGAGCCCAAAGGAAGGGCGACACCCGAGGCTGCTGAGGTGGATGAAATCCCACGTGGTAGAATAGATAGGTAACTGTCGCCGTTCGGGAATTGCGCGAATAATTAGCCGGAACGCGCTAGCGTCCGGTTGTTTGTGCCGCCATCGTGTGCCGACCCGTGGGAGAGCGCCCCGCCGGCTGATTTCGCTCGTAGATTCCCGGATGGTCCTCAGGTAGCTCCGGCACCAAAACGGACTTCCACCCCATGCCAATTACGCGACACAGTCGTCACAGGTACAGCCCTTTACTCTCTGGACGGTGATTTGGCATGGACAACTTTAACCTTCACACCTTACGCTTCGCTACTTTCTCCTCGTGAACTGACGTTTCTCGTATGTGCTTTCTAGCTTCAATCATTCTGGCGCTGGCAGCTTCGCGGTTGATAAGTTCCGTCTCCACGCCAGCGGCCGATCTGCGCGCCCGATACAACCAACAGATTCTGAAACTCACCGCGCTGTATCCCGATTGGCGGCCAAAAGCGCCGCTGAGCGGGGCGCTGCTGTTCATTGCCTCGGACGAGTATTCGCCAGCGCCGCCAATTAACGGCAACGGAAGTGAGGCCCGCAGAGAATACGCCGATACTCTATTTGCACTTGCAAAGGAGGCGGCGGAAGCCGGGCAGCCTTCGCTTGCGTTTCAGTGGACGACCGAAACGTTGCGCGAATTTCCAAACCATGCGGAGGCGCGGCGGGTGCTCGGCTATGTTCAGCGAGATGGTAAATGGCTCACGCCGTACGGCGCAAGAATGTATGACGCGGGAAAAGTCTGGGATTCCACACGAGGCTGGGTTGCACTGCGCAAAACAGCGGAAAGCGCCCCATCGTCGACTCTGCAAAAAGGGACAGTCGCCGCAGAAGTCGACGCGGCCCGCCATGCCGAAATTCGGCACGTCTGGGCGATTCGCACCGATCATTTTCTGATCAGGACGAATCACAGCCTTGCGGCCGGCGCCCAATTGGCAGCTCGGCTCGAGCAGCTGTATCAAATTTGGCGGCAATTGTTCGCCGGATTTTATTACTCGGACGAAGAGGTCCGCGGGCTGTTTGACGGGAATCGCATGGCACGTGTGCCGGCGCGGCAGTTCAAAGTGTTTTACCATCGTGATCGCGAAGATTACGTGAACGCCTTGCGCCACCGCCAGCCAATGATCGGCGACACGCTGGGCATCTATTTCGACACGATTGCCGAAGCGCACTTCTTCGCACCCGGCACGAGTTCATCCGGCGATCCCGTTGACAAATCGGCGACAACCGGGCTGGCCATCGCCACGCTCAATCACGAGGCG
>DASZZA010000047.1:0-4272 GCA_035545135.1 Lacipirellulaceae bacterium
CCCATGGCATGACCTGGACGGCTACTTCGAATCGCTCGGCGCGTCCACGCGCAAGGACCTGCGCCGCAAATGGCGCGCGGGTGCGGCGTTGAAGATCGAATGGCGCAGCGATCTCGACGGCATCGCCGACGACGTGCAGCGGCTGTATCGCAAAACACTGGCGAACGCGGAATTATCGTTCGAGGAATTGACGCCGGCCTATTTCGAAAACGTGCTGCGCGACATGCCGGGACGCGCGTTCTGCGTGACGTATTCGGAAGATGGCAAGCTGCTGGCGTTCAACCTGGTACTGCGCGATTCCGGACGCCTGCTCGACAAATTCCTCGGCATGGACTACGCGGCGATGGACCGCTACAACCTCTACCACGTGAGCTGGCTCGAAAACATCCGCTACTGCATCGAGCATGGCATCGGCGTGTACGAAAGCGGCCAGGGCCTGCACGCCGAAAAGCGCCGGCTCGGCAGCACGCTGCACGCCAACGCGTTGTGGTATCGCCACCGCAACCGCTTCGTCGACGGCGTGTTCGCACGCTTCGAAAACCTGGCGAGCCTCGATCGCCTCGACGATGCGGAAGACACCAGGCCGCCCGCGCGGCAGGCGTGATCGGCCCGCCGGCCCTGCGGCCGTCAACCATTCGGCGTAATCTGGCGGCGTTTTCCCGTCGGGCATGGACCGCCTCCACCCATCCAGGAGGCTGCCATGAAATCCAACCGATGGGCACGGCAGCTACATGAACGTCCAGGTTCCGGACGCCAGCAGCCTGTGCAAAGGCGACATAGCGGAATTGGATCCCAACGGCAGCAACATCACGCGCATCCCTTGACACATGCCGCCGCCGCGGCGCGATCCGCGGCGCGTCACGCGCTCGCGCACAAGGATGGGCAACATGCCTGCATCAAGTGAAACTTCGCCGCGATCGAACGGCGTTGCCCGTTTCACCAGCCCGTTTCCGTTCCAGGAAACCGTGCAGCGCGTCCTCGACACGCTGTCCGGACACGGCATCAAGATTTTCGCAACGTGGGATCAACGAGCCGAGGCCCGCGCGGTCGGCCTCGACATGCCGCCGACCACCCTGATCGTGTTCGGCAACCCGAAGGCCGGCACGCCATTGATGCTGGCGCAGCTCGAATCGGCGCTCGACCTTCCGCTCAAGATCCTCGTCCTCGAATCCGCTGGCGAAGTGTCCGTCTGCTTCAACACGGCGGATTACATCATCCGACGCCATGGCTTGCCGGAGCAGTTGTCCTCCAATTTGGCGCCCGCGTTTGCACTGATCGAACACGTATTGCTGGCGTGAAGCCATCAGCGAACGGCATCAGCCAGAAGGGACATACGTCAGGCCAAGACGGGGAAGATTGATCGGGGCGGACAGCAAGCGGTATAAAGCGGCGCATGAATTTCGAACAGACACTTGCGAAGACATCGCGCTCTCTTTCAGATGACGACGACGCTGCCGTTCACCTGCACGAGGGAGGATTGGATGGACCGGTGGCGGATCAGCGCGACGTATCGGCCAGCATCGAGACCCGTTGGTTTTACATCATTCCGATCGTGGCGATTTTTTTGGCTTATACGCTGACCCTTTATGTAGCGCATGACCGGCACCTGGGCCAAGCCATCCTCGGCGGCCTCGCCAACACGATTCCCGTGGTGCTCCTGGGAAGTGCGGCGTGGTGGTTGATCGTGCACAAACTCAGCGGCCGCAGCGTCTGGTGGCAAATCATGGGGCACTTCTGCTTGGCCGCTGCGTTTTCGCTACTCGCGCTGTGGCTGCTTTTCATTCTGCTAGGCATGGTCAACAATCTCTCGCCCGTGCATTTTGTGGTCACGCCCTTTCCAGCTCCCGCTAACGCATGGCAGCTACTCGAGAATGTCACCACATATGCAGTTATCGCGATGTTTGCCTGCATGCGGATGTCGCAGCGGGTTACGGTCCCTTCGCCCGGAACAGGGCCAGAACTTCCGCGGCAAGCTGAGAAGCCGGAGGTGATGCCCTTGCGGCGCACCGGAACGGCGCGCCATTTTGTCCGGCGAGGCGAGGACATCCTCCCAGTCGATTTGGACCGAATCGTGTGCGTCACCGGTGCTGACGATTATTCAGAGGTAAGTGCCGTCGATCGAACCTATCTGGTGAAAATGACGCTCGCCGAGTTCGGCCGTACGCTTGATCCAGCAAGCTTCCTGCGAGTGCACCGCTCGGCGATCATCAACGTTGAATGTGTCGATCGCGCCGAATCGGCAGGGGGCGGCCGCCTGCTGGTGCACATGAGCAACGGCCGGACCATCAAGGCAAGCCGCGCGGGCACGCAGCTGCTGCGTAGCCGCATTCTTTGATCTTCCGATTGTGACCGTTCGCCCCTGGGATGTGTTCGTTGGCCGATTTTTCTCCGGCCATGGCGGCCTAGTCGCTACCGTGTGGCGGCCCAATCGGAGAAAAACATGGCTCTGTTATTCGTGTCCCGCATCATGAAGTTGGCGGCAATCCTTGCCGTAGGCATCTTGCCGTACTACGCAGTTGCATCGCCCGTGGCCCCCGCAAAATCCTCAAACTACGTCATCGACGAACGCGTGGTCATTCATGCGGACGACGGTGCAACGCTTTGCGCGTTGGTCGTGCGGCCGGCGGGCGCCCAGCCAAGGCCCACGGCGCTTGAATTCACCATCTACGTCGACCCGAAGAAGGACCTCGGCAGACTGGAATACGCGGCGAGCCGCGGCTATGCCGGCGTGATGGCCTACACCCGGGGCAAGGGGGAATGCATCCAGCAGACGCAGAAGATCGTGCCGTACGAGGATGACGGCCGCGATGCAAACAGCGTCATCGACTGGATTGCGCAACAGCCGTGGAGCAACGGCAAGGTCGGCATGATGGGCGGCAGCTATGACGGATTCACCCAGTGGGCCGCTGCGAAGTTCGCGAACGAGCACCTCAAGACGATCGTCCCGGTCGTGCCCAACAATCCGGGCAATGGCTTGCCCATGCAGAACAACGTCTTCATTCTTGCAAACTACGCATGGGTCTACTACGTCACCGACAACAGGACGCTAGATGACGCGACTTACAAGGATCCCAAATGGGCCACATTGCCGATGCGTTGGTACCGGAGCGGTCAGGCTTATGACGACATCGATGCAATCGCTGGCGTTCCGAATCCGTGGCTGCACAAATGGCTGCAGCATCCCGGCTACGACGCGTACTGGCAGGGGATGAATCCCTATCGCAGCGATTACGCGCGGATCAAGATTCCGGTGCTTACAATAGATGGCTACTACGGCGACAGTGCGGCCATCAGCTACTTCAATGATTTCCAGCGATACGACCCTGTGGCCCGGAACTACCTGGTTGCCGGACCGTGGGATCATTTCGGCTCACAAGGTCGCACCAAGCCCGACGTCCTTCGCGGCTATCGCATCGATACGGCCGCACACATTGATACGTGGCAGCTCACTTTCGATTGGTTCGACTTCGTAATGCTCGGAAAGCCGCGCCCAGCGCTGGTGCGGAATCGGGTGAACTATGAGGTTATGGGTGAGAACCGTTGGCGGCACGTCGCCTCCTTGGCCGCAATGGGCACGGAGGAGCGCTTCTATCTCACAACGACGAGGGCAGTCGGGCAGTCCTTCCTGCTCTCGACGGTACCGCAGGCTCGTGTCGGAGTTCTGGCGCAGGAAGTGAATCTTGCCGACCATACGACCATGAACAATGATTCCTACCCGTATCTCATCCTCGGCAAGAAGCCGGACCTGTCAGACGGCTATGCCTTTGTCACTGCGCCATTCGCCCAAGCCAAGGAAGTGAGCGGCTTGGACGGTATCTTTCATCTCAGGGTGAATAAACGCGACCTCGACGTGGGAATTGCCCTGTATGAGCTGCTTCCGGATGGGAAGCTATTTCAGCTGACGTACTATACGGAGCGCGCGAGCTACGCCAAGGACATGAGCGTCCGCCATCTGCTGACGCCGGGCAAGGAAGCTGCGATTCCTTTCGAGCAGGACTATCTCTTCAGCAGATTGATCCAGCCGGGCAGCCGGCTGCTGCTTACGGTCACCGTAAACAAGAATGCATTCGCCGAAGTCGACTATGGCACCGGCAAAGATGTTGCCAAGGAAAGCGTCAAGGACGCGGGTGCACCAATGAAGGTGGACTGGCTTACAAGCAGTTACATCGATTTGAGAGTACGAGATCCAGCCAAGGTCCATTGAGCCGGGAAGAGTTGGACGCTTTCACTCGGAGCGCGGCGACTTGGTTGCTCACGCGCGGTTTGCCGCAG
>DASZZA010000048.1:0-3343 GCA_035545135.1 Lacipirellulaceae bacterium
CCACTGCACAGACAGGCACTGGCAAGACCCTGGCCTTCTTACTTCCTATCCTCGAAAGGCTGCTGAAAGGCTCCGGCGCGGACCCCAAAGCAGGCGGTGTAACGCCGATCCGGGCCCTGGTCTTGAGCCCAACTCGAGAACTGGCCATTCAAATCTCGGATGCTTTCACGAAGCTATCTCTGAATACCGGTTTGCGCGCCGCAGTGGCGGTGGGTGGCCTGAGTGAACAGACGCAGCTAAATGCGATACGGCGAGGCGCACAACTGGTAATTGCAACACCAGGGCGGCTCGAAGATTTTCTCGACCGCCAACTGGTGAAACTCAATGCAGTCGAAGTGCTGGTTCTGGATGAAGCAGACCGCATGTTGGATATGGGTTTCCTTCCGGCTATCGAAAGAATTTTGTCAGTGTTGCCAACCGCACGGCAGAGCCTTTTCTTTTCCGCCACGATGAAGAAGGAAATCGAGCGCCTGATTGCACGTCACTCGAAGGACCCGGTTCGCATTTTCGTCGGCGGATCAAAGATGACTACGCCCGATCAGATTGACCTCCATATTTACGAGGTTGAGAATCATGTGAAATTGGCCTTGCTCCGTCACATGCTGGGCCAGGACGACGGATCCTTTCTTGTGTTCGCGCGAACGAAGCACGGGACCGATCGACTGGCGAAGGGACTCTCGCGGTTGGGCTTGCCAGCCGTAGCAATGCACGGTGACCGGACACAGAACCAGCGAAATCAAGCATTGACGGGATTTCGCGATGGGCGGTACAGAATTTTGGTCGCGACTGACGTTGCGGCTCGGGGCATCCACATAGACGGCGTGGCGCACGTCGTGAACTATGATCTTCCGCAAGCGCCGACCGATTTCATCCATCGTGTAGGGCGTACAGGCCGTGCTGGCCAAAGAGGCGCCGCATCCACGTTCAGTACGAAATCAGAGCGGAGTGAGGTGCGCCGTATCGAGCAGGAGTGCAAGGTGTCGCTCGAGCGGCGGACGGTAGCTGCGGAGATTGTGCAGGAAGCGAACGAATCGGCTCAAATGAAAATACATGCCGATACCCCTGCCCCAAACAAGGATCTTCATCGTTCATTTTCCGGTCATCGTGGCGGTAAACAGAAGGCGGGGATTCACTCCAAGCGCCGTCATCGTAGCCGCTGATACACCAGCGCGAAGGCGGAACATGTATTGTCAGAATCGCTTTTGCAGGAGTTGCAAAAAGCAGTCATCAACGCAGCGGGCAGACATGATCTCGCCAAAGAGATCACGCGGTTCGAAATTAGTTCGGTAGCCCATCACATCCGCTGCCCCACCTTACTCACAAAAGCGGAAGGAGATCCAATCGCCGCAGGATCGCACACGCTGTACGAGGGCATTAAGCTGTCCAAAGACATTCGTGGATTCAGCCTCGCCGAAGGAAGCGGCGGGCATTGCGAGGCTCTTGCACGCGCGTTGTACCATCAGCGGGTGTTCGACTGGCTGGATGGAACTCTGCTTTTCAACTGTTGATCGAGTCCCACTCAGACTCAGGAACAGGCCCGCTGAAAAGTCAGTCAGGTAACGGCCCGAGAATATCGATTTGATATTTCGCGCAGACCTTTGTCAATCTCTCGACATCCGGCTGCGTCGGGACAGGTAATACTCTTTCAGTTGCCGGAACGGCCATCTCTTGCATCATTCCTACAAACCCGGTGCCAGGCATTGCCAGAACCAGCATGGTGGATGGAACAGAAGCACTGGCGCGAATGCCATGTGGAATCCCTCGTGGCAGGAATATATATCCTCCTGGGCCGATGACAATTTTCGTTCCGTTAGAGACAAACGTAAACTCGCCATCGAGTACGTAGAATGCTTCATCCTCACTGTGATGAAGATGATAAGGCGTCGCATGCCCCGGAGGAGTTATCTGATACACCATCGAAAACGATCCTCCGGTAGACTCCGATGTGGCCTTAACGATACAAAGATTATTGAGGAACCAGAATGCCGGCCCTTCCGTTACCGCAACATTTTGTGGCAAGAGTTCAGTTGACAAGAGTTACTCCTGGATGTAGTCAACACAATAGCGCAAAACGGGATCGGCGTCAGCAACCTGTCTGGCCAAGCGGCCATTGTTGTGCATCAGCAGCATCCGGCTATACTCGCGCGCTGCCTATATGCGCCAGAGTAGGCCGCTATCTAATAGCGAGCACCTGGCGTGTCTTACTCCTGCCGCAGAGCCGCCACCGGATCAATGCGGGACGCTCGCCTTGCCGGCCCATAGCCAGCGAGAATCGCGGCACTTAAAAGGACGAAGCCGGCCAGCGCCAGAGTACGCGGGTCATTGGGCTGGGTATCAAATAGAAAGGATTTGACAAGTCGGGACGCGAGCAACGTGGCAGGCACGCTGATCGCAAGCCCCACCACCACCAGTAGTAAAGCGCGGCGCAGAACCATCCAAACCACGGAGCCGCGTTGCGCGCCGAGCGCCATGCGGATTCCAATCTCGCCGATTTGCCGCGTGACGTTGTACGACATCGTTCCGTAGAGCCCCACGCACGCGATCAGGAGAGCGAGAACCGCGAAACCCGTACACAATTTCGCAAACGTGGCTTCGCGGCTGATCGTCCCGTCGATTTCCGCTGCCTGTGTGATCACGTCGATGACCGGTACACGGGAATCTGCCTCCCGCACGATCTCATGCACACTCCGGATATACGCCCGCGGATCACCCGCTGTGTGCAGCGCGTAGGTCACTCGGTCCGGAGAAAACTGGCTGGCCGCTATGAACACGGTCATTAGACTCCCCTGTTTCAGGTCACCGTACCGTACGTCGCCCGACACGCCAACGATTTCGAAATCGCGATTCTCATCCACGAACGTGATGCGCCGGCCCACCGGATTTTCGTTTCCGAAGTAAGTCTGCGCCAGCCGCTGGCTGATGACAGCAACCGGCGTGGAACCCGGTTGGTCGCGGTTGTCGATCGCACGCCCGGCCAGAATCGGAATCTGCATCGTCGTGAAGAAATGCGGTCCGGCGACCATGACGCCTGCGCCCTCGATGGAAACGGCGCCGATCTTCATTGTTCCCCTGTATGTATCCCCGGCCTGGCCGGCGCTGATAATAGATGATTGCGACAGCGTCGCGCTGCTCACTCCGGGGATCGATTCGAAGCGCTTGCGCAGGTTCTCATAAAAAGTGGTGATCTCCGGAGCGCGATGCCCGGCTTGGCGGGCATTCAAAGAGAACAGAAGGATGTGCTCGCGGGCGTATCCCAGTTGGACGGAGTACAGCTTATTGAGTGTCTGGACAAACAGACCCGCGGCGACCAGAATGAGAAAAGACATCGCGATTTGGGCGATCA
>DASZZA010000049.1:0-4437 GCA_035545135.1 Lacipirellulaceae bacterium
CACCGGCTTCCGCAGCCGGTGCCGACTTTATGTTTCGGGCGCGCGTCAACGGTCGGATGCTCGAGGGGAAGCCTTTGACGTGGACCTCGCATCAGATGCTGTTGTTGAGTCGGGACGGCCAACTGCACGAATTCAATCCCAAGGATGCAAAGAACGCTGAGAAAACTAGCCCGACGTTTGTGCCCTATTCTGCAGACGAAATGAAGGTGATGCTGCAGAACGAATTCGACAACCGGTTGGAAGTGTCGATGACGCGTCACTACCTGGTTGTCCATCCGCGGGGCGAGCGCGAGCAATGGGCCGATCGGTTCGAGGATCTTTACAATCGGTTCGAACACTACTTCCGCGTGCGCGGGTTCGAGCTTCAGGAGCCGCCCTACCCGCTGGTGGCGGTCGTTTATCGCGATCGCGAAGAATACTTTCGCCGAGCGGCGGCGAGCGGCAGGCCGATGCACCCCAATACATTGGGGCACTACGATCCGCAATCGAATCGCATATTTCTTTTCGATGTGACGGGTGGCAAAGCGAAGAATGACTGGTCGGAAAACGCGACCACGATCATTCATGAAGCGACGCACCAGATGGCCTTCAACACGGGCATCCACCGTCGTATGGCGGCCGAACCTACGTGGGTGATTGAAGGACTGGCGACGATGTTCGAAGCGCCGGGCGTGTGGAATCCGCTCAACGACCACAGCCAATCGGATCGGGTGAACCGCGGCCGGCTCGAGGGCTTTCGCAAGTTGGTGAAGGGGCACTATCAACAGGGCTCGCTGCCAAAATTCGTGACGTCAGACAATGCGTTCCAGAGCGACCCCGATGGCGCGTACGCCGAAGCTTGGGCACTCTCGTTTTACCTTTGTGAAACGCGGCCCCAACAATACTGCGCGTATCTCGCAAAGACAGCCGATCGGCCCGAGTTCAGCGACTATGGTTCGGCGGAGCGGCTAGCCGACTTCGAGGAATTCTTCGGCAGCGATTTGAAAATATTCGAAGCAAACTTCCTGCAATACATGCACGACGTCAAATAACGCATCGTTTGCCGTAAGGCCTCAGAAATCGGCCGTTCGCGCCGGGGCGGCCGTTACGGCTGGCGCGGCCGCGTGCGCAGGCTGTGGAGCCGCGTCGGGCGTATCGGAGGCCGTTTGCCGTTCGCGGACCGGTTTGTGGTGATGGTAGCTTTCGAGCTCCTTCTTCAATTGGTCGCGATCTACCTTCAGCTTGGCCCGGTCGGCATCGGATTTCGCCGCGTCCAACGCTTTTTGGGCCAGCTCAACCGATTTCTGGGACCATTTGGCGGCGTTCTTGAAATCACCCGTTTCGGCGTAAGCTGCGGCCAGCGTGCTGAGGATATGGGGTACCTCAAACTTGCTCGACTCGGCTGCCTTGGTGGCGAGCTTGAGCGCCTTCGGTCCGTCGCGGAGCTTTTCGTCGGGCGACGTGGCGAGAACCCACGCGAAATTGTTCAGCAGGCTTTCGTCATCGCTTTTGAGTGCGAGTGCCCTTTCGAAATCGGCAATTGCTCCGGCATGATTTCCGATGTTCAGACAGGCGTCGGCACGAATTCGTAAGGCGGTAAAGTTATCGGGCTGGTGTGAGAGAATCTTGGTAGCAGTTTCGATGGCCTTGTGCGGCTGACCGGCGACGAGGTAGAAGCTTCCCAACTGATTCAACAATGGTACATTGCCGGGCGCGGCCTGAAGCAGGTGTTCGAGCTCGTCGATCGCTTGATCGAGCCGATTCGTGGCGGCGAGCACTTCCGCCCTCATCAAGTGCGATTGCGCGAGGTTCGGTTGCAATCGGATGGCAGCGTCGATGTCTTCGAGAGCGCGATTGGGCTGCTTCAATTGGTAGAATACGCCGGCCCGTACGAGGAGCGTCGCGATGCTTTCGGGGGCCAGTTCCAGGGCCTTGTTGAGTTGCTCAACGGCCTTCGATAAATCGCCCTTTTGGCGGTACACCTCACCCCGAAGCTCGTAAGGTAATGGATTCTCAGGCGCTAATTTGCTGGCCTTATCGAAGTTCGCGAGCGCATCATCATACTTCTCCATTCCCAGGAGGATCATGCCGCGGAGCTTAATCGTCTCGAAATGATTGGGTTCCATTTTTAGCGACTTGTCGATGTCGGCGAGAGCATCTGTGAACTTTTCCCGTTCGTACAAGTGTTGGGCACGCAGCCGCAAGTATTCGGGCTTCTTGGGCGCCAGCTCGACCGCCTTGTTCAAATCGGCCAGTTGGCGATCGTCATCCTTTTGCTGGGTACTGCGAAGCGCATAGGCTTCCGCTTTTTGATCGGGCGTGGCGACAGTCGAATCGATGACTTTGGAGAGCGCACGGCGGGCCGCCGCGGGGTCGCCAAAGGGCAGCGATTGTAGCTTGCCAATCAAGAGTTGGGCATCGATCGCCTTATCATCCATTGCGACAACTCGCTGCAAATCACTCAGCGCGAACTGACGGAATTGCATGGCGCGGAGGCCGCGCTGAGGATCCTGGGCGGGTACGTTGAAGACCGCGGCCGCAAACAGTTGACCACGCTGCAAGAGCGATCCGATTAGCAATTGCCGCGCAAATTTGGCGTTCTCTTTGTCGAGGCCCTTTTCAAGTGCGGTGTCTGCATGGTCAATGACTTTGCCGAGGTCGTCGAGCGTTTCGGCGGTCACCTTTAGCTGGGTCGCCTTATCTAAGTCGGCTTGGCCCTCGTTTTTGGCGATGGCGGGAGCGCCAAGCGCGGGGAGCAGGAAACAACACATCCAGAGTCGGAGGCCAAGCGTGCGAAGCATTTCAGAGTAATCTCGTTATGGGGTGGGATAGGGTCGTTGCTCAAAGAAAGTGTCAGGACCCCAATTGTGACTTGATTTGGCGCCTTCGCCGCGCAAGTGCATGGGTCCATGACACCTGTTTTGGGCCGAAACGATCGGTGGGACGGCGCTGCATTATTACCATTTCAAACACACGGGGCTACGCGGGAATTGGCGGCCAGGCGCCTGCTGGCGCGGAAACTGTACGACGTTTGGCTCAAATCGACAATGCCACGATCGGGCGATCGTCTTTCTCGGACGACGACTCTTTGTGCAGCCTGCGGCTTTGAGGTTATACTCCCCGATTACGACTTGAAACTAATTGCTAGCGAGAATGGGAACATGGAAGCAGGCATCGTCGGATTGCCGAACGTGGGCAAAAGCACGCTATTCAACGCGCTGACGGCCGCCGGCATTCCCAGCGAGAATTATCCCTTCTGTACAATCGATCCGAACGTCGGCGCCGTGGCAATTCCCGATCCGCGGCTGCCGACGATCAACCGCTACATTGAAACGGAAAAGATCGTTCCGGCCATTTTTCAATTGGTTGATATTGCCGGCCTCGTGCGTGGAGCTTCGCAAGGCGAAGGGCTCGGCAACAAATTCCTGGGTAACCTGCGCAACGTCGATGCCGTGCTGCATGTTGTTCGCTGCTATGAAGATCCGAACGTCGTCCATGTCGAGGGAAGTATCGATCCGGTTCGAGATATGGAGACGATCGACACGGAGTTGATGCTGGCCGACTTGCAATCGGTCGAAGGATTGGTCGATCGGGCGGCGAAACAAGTTCGGTTGGGCGGACCGGAGGCGAAGCGGCGCTTGGAAATACTTGAAGATTGCCAAGCCAGGCTCGGCGAAGGGAAACCCATACGCGGTCTCGCATACGAGGAGCCAACATCGGCTCGCATCTTGCGTGAATTGCAATTTATTACAGCCAAGCCGGTGCTATACGTGGCCAATGTCAGTGAAGACGATCTAGCCGGGCGCGGCCCGCTGGTGGAACAGGTGCGTAAGCGCGCTGAAGGCGAGGGCAGCCAGGTGGTCCCTGTGAGCGCGCGATTGGAATCGGAAATTGCGGAACTCGCGGAGGACGATCGGGCCGAGATGCTGCAAAGTGTTGGCCTCAAAGAGCCGGCGCTCGCGGTGCTCGCCCGCACTGCTTACAAGCTGCTCGGCTTGCAGAGTTTTTTCACGGCAGGACCGAAAGAGATTCGCGCGTGGACGATTCCGATTGGCGCCACCGCACCACATGCGGCCGGCGTGATCCATAGCGACTTTGAGCGAGGTTTCATTCGAGCAGAAGTATATTCGGTCGACGACTTGGTCCAATTCGGTAGCGAAAAGGCCATTCGCGAAGCGGGCAAGTTGCGGCTGGAGGGCAAGTCGTACGTGATGCAGGACAGCGACGTTTGTCACTTCCTCTTCAATGTGTAGGGCCGAGGAAATTGAATGGTTGCGCCGCCGCCCCAAGATGGGGTCGCTGAATTGCCGGCGGAATCATTCTTGGTTACCCGTTTGTATCACCGATACTGGCTGGCGTCGCTATTGCTTTATGGTGCTAAGCCACGATAAAATCAAGGTTTCGGTTGTGGATCTCAAACTTCAATTACTTGTTCGATGGAGATTTCCTTGGGCACGA
>DASZZA010000050.1:0-7508 GCA_035545135.1 Lacipirellulaceae bacterium
CGTCAGAACGAAGAGGGATTTCTCGGCCTCGCCTTCCACCCCCATTACAAACAGAACGGTGAATTCTTTGTGTATTACTCTGCCAAGCCGACGCGCGAAAACCCACACCTCTCGATCATCTCTCGTTTTCACGTCTCGCGCGACAACACTAATCGGGCGGATCAGAACAGCGAGGAAGTCATCCTGCGGATCAAACAGCCGTATTGGAACCATAACGGCGGAACGCTCATATTCGGTCCGGACGGGTATCTTTACATCGGCCTGGGAGATGGCGGCCTGGCCAACGACCCCCATGGAAATGGCCAAAGGATGACGACGCTATTGGGCAAGGTCCTACGTATCGATGTCGATCACAAAGATCCCGGCCTGCAATACGCAATTCCGAAAGATAATCCGTTCCTCGATCGTGGCTCGAAAGCCCGTGGCGAGATCTGGGCGCTCGGCGTTCGCAACATCTGGCGAATGTCGTTCGACCGCGCAACCGGGCTGTTGTGGGCCGGCGACGTCGGTCAGGACACGTGGGAAGAAATCGACATCATCCGTCGCGGCGGCAACTATGGTTGGAACCTTCGCGAGGCTATGCATCCATTCGGTCCCACCGGCAGCCCACCGCGTCGCGATCTCATTGAGCCGATCTGGGAATATCCACACAGCACCGGCAAATCGATCATTGGCGGCAATGTGTACCGCGGTAAATTGGTTCCCGAATTGGTCGGCGATTATTTGTACGCCGATTACGTCACCGGCCAGGTGTGGGCCCTACGATACGACCGCGATAAAAAACTGGTTGTTGCCAATCGCACCATACAGCCAAAAGGAGCTCCCATCCTTTCGTTCGGGCAAGACGACGATGGCGAGGTCTACTTCCTGACGCAGCAAGGCGCCATTCAGAAATTTGCATCGCCTTAAGGGTTCGAGCGTCGCGTTGCCGCGCGCTCCTTCAGAATCGGCAAAAACGCGGGTGCTTTCTCGGCCAGCCGCGCTTCGAGCCGCGCCGTGCAGTCGCAATCGCCGCAGGCCCACGCCTCGGTGCCATTCTCATCACGGCAATTCGAGCGGGCGTGCGCGTCTTGAATCTTCACAAGGTCGAAAAACTCCTCCCAATACGGCCGTTCCTCCTCCAGCGGCACGTTGCAATAACACACTTCGACCCATCGCGCGGTGCCATCGCTGAATAACCGAGCATCCTGCATGTTTCGCAAGTATTCGCCCCCTGCCACCGAACCGCGGCCTAATGTCCCACGTTCGATCGCCTCGACAAGCGACTGCTCTTTTCCGGGCCTCAGTCTTCCGCGAACTAAGTACCGCATAAAGCCAATTCTCGCGTTCCTCACCCTGTGGGCAAGCCACAGGCAACTTATCGATTCGCTCCGCTTTCGGCTATAATCAACGCCGACTCAGACATTATCGAGGCTCAATATGTCCACCGTCACAGCCAGCCAGCTCGATACTCCATACCTACTCGATTTGGCGATCATCGACCGCTTTCGCGAGGACGGCTTTGTTCGTTTACCCAACGTGCTGAGCCGGGATGTTTTGGCCAAGTATACCCCGGATATCAATCGCATGGTGGACGAGGGCAATCGCCTGAAGAACGTACCCCTCCAACAGCGATCGCTGTATGACCAGGCCTTCCTGCAGGTAACGAATCTGTGGACACGCAACCAGCGTGTGCGCGAACTGGCGTTCAGCCGGCGCTTGGCCCGCATCGCCGCGGAGCTCTTGGGAACGCGCGGCGTCCGCATGTGGCACGACCAAGCGCTTTACAAGGAACCGTCTGGCGGCTTCACGCCGTGGCACGTCGATCAACAATACTGGCCAATGGCCGGACCGCACTCAATCACCGCCTGGATTCCACTCCAGCCCGTGCCGATTGAGATGGGCCCGCTGTGCTTCGGCCGCGGCAGCCATCGCAAACGAATTGGTCGCGATCTAGAAATAGGGGCGGAAAGCGAACGACATATCGGCGATGAAGTTCGCAAGCACCAGATCGTTGAAGTTCAAGAACCGTTTGAGCTCGGCGACGTCAGCTACCATCTCGGCTGGACACTGCACCGTGCAGGTCCCAATATTACCACCTGCCCGCGCCGTGTCTTCACGATTATCTATATGGATATCGATATGCGGCTTGCCTCCCCAGCAAATAAGAACCAACAGCACGATTGGGTCACCTGGACCCCTAGCACGAAGATCGGCGACATCATGGCCGATCCGCTTAATCCGGTTCTGTACGAATGTTGAGCGTCGCCGCTGGCACTAATCGGTTGCAACGGAGAACGAATAGCTAGCGACAGCCCACGAGCAACAGACAAGCCGTGAGCTCAATGCGCTAACGGCGCAGCGTCGCAGAACGTCGGTCCCGCAGCCGTCCGGCGAGATCGGCAATGCGCGGATCGTGATCGCGGATCGCTATCTGCCACGCCTTTTCCATCAACGCCGCGTTGTTGGAAGTTGCCATAAGCGTTACGGCGAACAACCGAACGTCGGCGTCAGAATCTTCCGCTAAGAGAAGCAGCCAAGGTTCTGAGCCGGCCCCGGGCTCGGCGAGGGCGTCGTCGACCACTCGCATTCGCTGACGCGGGTCTTCGGAAAAGAACTTTCGCACGATTCGTTTCGTCAGTCGTCCAAAGCCCCGCTCGGCTAGTTCGCGTCCGACCGCCCCATTGTCGCCGTCTTTTGCCGCCAGCCAGCGCCGAAGCAGCTCACGAGACTGGACACTGTGGAGCGGATCCTTCGCCGCGCTATCGGCACTCGACATTGGCGCTCCGTCCTTCGACGTTGAACGAGGATCTTGAGTCACACGATCGGACAATTCGGGTTCCCCCACTGGATTGTCCACTGGTGCTGTCGACAGGATCCGAAATATCGACCGCGACGCATTCGACTTCGTCGACGCTCCATTCAGCGAAGTTGTGCGATCCGCTGTTTCGCCAACTTCGTCTGAGGGTTGTCCGCCGTGCCTCGACGACCTGCTTGCCGACGAATCGTCGTTTCCGTCGGCAGTCAATTCGTCGCCGAATCGCAATGACGGCTTTGACCGAGCATTTGACGTGAGCCTCGGCCGTTCGCTTTCGGTGGTCTTTGCTTTTTCGTCAAGGCTTGTATCTGCAGAGCCATCGCTGGCAAGTTTCGGTCGCGTGGATACCGGTGACTCGCGCCCCAGACTGCTTTCGTCCTCGTCGTGCTCTCCTATCACCGACGACGACGCGACGGTCTCCGCGCCTATTGGCGGTTTCAGCGTCTGTCCCGACTTCTCGAGTACCGGCGCCCCGTTTGGCTTCAACACGGGATGGCCGGCATCGATGGCAGTGAGAATTGCATCGCAATTGACCGCTACAAGCGGCGTCTTCGGCGGTGGGATCGTGTTTGCGATCCGTAGTATCTTTCTTGCCGTCACGTCCAACCACGGCCAGTCGGTGTCGGTAGTTGAGAACTTGCTCAAGTTATCCGCGATTGTTTGCGCAAGTTCCGTCACCTGGCTGGAAATCAAGCTAATGCGTTGCTTCGACTCGATTTCCTGTTCCCATCGAAAAAGCAACCTGCTGATTGCAAGTTGGCTGGTCTTAGCAATTTCGTGCTGGTCCACAGCGGATGCGTCGACTAATGCGTGTATAGGAGGGTTCGCCATTGCCGCCAGCTTGTGGATAGCCTCAATCGCTTGCTGCGTCTGGCTGTGAGCAATGCCTTCGGCGAGGTCTGCAACCAGTCGCGACTGTTGCCACAAGGCGAGCCTGGTTACCGCCAGTACGCCCACCCCGGCGACCACTGGCAACGACAGTAAAGAAAGTCGACGACGTGTCGTTTTCGCACGCACACTTGAACTCCGTACGCCCATTGAGCCGTAATAAGAGGGCCGGATTCTCCCCCGTCGTGCTCCGATGAAGCAAGATCAGCAGGGCGGAGGCGGAAAGCGAGCGATGGCGGAGACGATCCGACCGGAGACCCGCGCCTTCCGTGAATGATAGCGTCCTACCAGTGGTTGGTTGTTAGTTGGAAGTCGTTCGTCATTCATTGTCCATTTCCGGCTGTTCCTTCCGCCTTCGACACCCTCTGTTCCGCATTCGCGTTTTTCCTCTCGCCGCCTTGATCAGCCAGCCGAAATACTTATCGGACCGACAGAGTTTAACTCGCTGCGCGCAGCTTGCTGACAGCGTGTCGTGCGACTCTGTTGGATGGGGGGAAACACTATGACGGCACCTCGACGAGGAACGACCGGCACTATGCCCGTGCGCGCGTGGATAGCTAGCAATCGATATTGCTGGTGCGCGACGCTAGCAATCTTGATGTTTGCCGGCACGGTACAGGCTGCTGGGCTTTCGATCCTTTCGTCCGTTGACGGCGACGCAACGTCGAGTCGGTCAGCGTACAACGAAGCCGTTTGTGCCATTCCCTGGAAGCAGATGTCACCGGCTAGCCGTCAAACGGCGCAGACGGTCATCAACGATACGAGCATTTACCGCCGGCTGCCAACGCGCATAATCGACTGCGATCCCGATCTGTTCACTTTCCTGCTCCAGCACCCCGAAATCGTTATCGATGTTTGGCGATTAATGGGCATCAGCCAGGTCGCTCTCGATAAGTCGCCCGACGGCATTTACCACGGCACGGATGGCGCCGGCACGACCGGCACAGTCCGTTATCTGTTCTGCCATTGGGGCGCAAGCGCTAATAATGTCGCGGTTGTGTATGCTGACGGTGCCTACCAAGGTCCGCCGTTCGTAACGCCGCTCAAGGCGCAATCGATCATGTTGCTCCGCTCCAGCGCTGTTCGCGAGACCAACGGACGGCACTACATCACGGTGCGAATTGACTCCTTCGTCCGTGTGGAACAGCTAGCGGTGGAAATTATCGCCAAAACGGTGCAACCGTGGATTGCCAAAACGGCTGACCGGAACTTCATCGAAACACTTTCCTTTGTCAGTAACTTCTCACGCACGGCAGAGAAAAATCCGCAGGGTATGCGGCGGCTCGCCTATCGGTTGGAAGCACTCGACGAACCGACGCGCAACGAGCTGGTCAGCCTATGCTTCCGCACGTCTGAACGTTACGGACAACGCGACGCAACAAAACGCACCGGCGCAATGACAACTTACGCGCCGGAGCTCGCCGTCGTTCGTCGGTAAACTATGACAGTTGTCAGTTGTTCGTTGTCAATGTTCTGATGCGCCGTACAACCGACTACGGACAATTAACAACTGACACTCAGCACCCGTTGAAATGGCACTTCGCCAGATCGGAGACCGCTTTGAGATCCGTCTTGCCGCTGCCGAGCACGGGGATAGAGTCCACTTCCAAGAAACTGTCGGTCGATGGAATCCACAGATTGGGAACCCCAATACTGCCGAGGCGGTCGCAGATTTCTCTGGGCGACAGCGACAGTGGCGTGTGAACCACGACCAAGCGCTCACCCTTGCGTTCGTCGGGGACCGATGTGACGACCACATTCAGGTGGCTGTTTTCTTCCACACCTAATATCTTTTGAATCGCCTCCTCGATCCGTATATGCGGCACCATCTCGCCGCCGATTTTTGAAAAGCGACTCAATCGGCCAGTGATGTGAATGAAACCATCGGTGTCGATCTTGGCGATGTCGCCCGTGACATACCAACCATCGTGCATCACCTTGGCCGTTTCTTCCGGCTGACCTAAGTATCCCTTCATCACATTAGGCCCCTTCACGAGCAGCATGCCGGGCGTATCGAGCGGCAAGTCTTCGAACGTGTCGGGGTCGACCACCTTCACCGATACGTACGGCACAGGCCGGCCCACGGAGCCTTCTTTTAAATCGATCGTCGTGCTTTTCGATCGGCTTGGCGGCACGTTCACCGAGACCAGCGGCGAGAGTTCGGTCGTCCCGTAGCCCTCGACGGGCCGAATTCCAAACTTCTTTTCGAACGCGTCGCACAATGAAATTGGCAGTTTTTCTGCGCCAGCCACAACGACCTCAAGTGAGCTAAGTTCTTCCGGCTCGCAGCGACGCAAATAGGTGCGCAGGAATGTCGGCGTCGCTAACAACAGGCTGGCGCCACGCATCCGCGCCAACTTGGCGACTGTCCGCGTGTCCAATGGTGAAAAATGGTACGCCGCGCGAACATCGAGCAGCAGTGGTCCCCACAAAGTAATGGTAAAACCGAGCGAGTGAAAGAAAGGCACGATGCCCAATACCGAGTCGGATGGCCGTGGATGAACCACCTGCTCGATCGCTTCCACATTCATCGCGATGTTATGGTGCGTCAACATCACACCCTTCGGAAGTCCCGTGGACCCAGACGTGAAAATGACCGTTGCCACGTCGTCCCCGCGGATACGATGGAGGCCCAGCACACGGTCTAGAATTGGCGACGGAACCACGAAAGCACCGAGGAAACCAAACAGCTTGTCGCCTCGAAGGGCTTTATCCCGGAGGTCCTCCAGAAAAACGAGTTTCGCGTTGAGGCTGTCTTTGAATTTCTCCATTGCCGGATTCTGTACAAACTTACGGCTCGTCAAAATCTGCCGAATCCCCGCACGCTCAATGCACGTATTGAGCACCTCCGGCGTTGCCGTGTAGTTCAAGTTGACGGTGACCCGGCCACTCAGCGAAAGAGCTGCGTTGGCGATCACGGCCCCCAGCGACGGCGGCAGCAAGATTCCTACATATTTCTCATCCGGGGCAAGCACGTGACGCTGCAGCAGCCGCCGCGTAACCATCATCGCAGCCAGCAGTTTACCGCCCGTCAACTCCATCCCCGTTGAGTCCGACAGCTTGCCACGAAACATTGCCTTGCGACAGTTACGAATCATCGCGCGGGGCAGGGCAGCGGTCCGCTGCTTTCGGCCCGTTACTGCATCAGCGCCTAAATCTTGCACCGCCTGGCGTACCGGGTGAATGTCGGGCGGATCATACATAGGTTTGCCAAACCAGATCGACACCCGCCGCGGCCGCGCGCTGGGCCACTTCCAGAAAAACTTACCACCACGAAAACTGAAGATGCTGCCCCAAATCTCATCCAGCCACACCGGGATAATCGGCGCACCCGTGCCACGCTGGATCTCCAGTACGCCGGGCTTGAATTTTTGCAATTGTCCCGAGCGGCTGATGCCGCCTTCCGGAAAGATGCACACCAGTTCGCCCGCACGGAGCGCTTCTCGCGATAATTCAATTGCCCGCTTCGTCGACTTGGGCGATGGCTTAATTGGGATTCCGCCCATCAACCGCGCCAGGCCGTGTGCCCGCCATGTGTCGAGCAACTCCGCGTCGATCAGCATTCGAATTTGTCGCGAAGACGTGGCGAACATCAACAGTCCGTCGAGCCACGAGATGTGATTCGGCACCAAAATCGCGCCGCCTTGCTCGGGGATATTCTCGCGCCCGTAGACGTGAATGCGATATACAGAGTGCGTCACGAGCCACGCGAGAAATTTGATCGTCGCCTGCGGTATCAGCACGATGATGTAAATGAATACGGGCAACGTGAAGATTCCGCAAAGGAGGAAGATCTGTCGTGAGGTGAAAAATGCGATGCCGT
>DASZZA010000051.1:0-5740 GCA_035545135.1 Lacipirellulaceae bacterium
ATCGTCTCTCCTGATTCGCTGGGCACAGCGTGCCCGCTGTCAGGCAGAAACTCCACTTATCGTCCTGTGCAGATTTCCGCAGCCGGCTCTTAGACGGCAAAATGTGCCCACGTTCCTTTCCGAAAGAGCCGTGTCACTAACGATCAGCAGCAGTTTCTAAGTCCATGCAAGACTCAGGTCGGCCGTGTCGACATGCGCGGTCCAAAACTTCGTGCCCTCAGCGTTGCGCGCTTCGACAGACCATCCGGACCAGTCTTCGGTTAAGCTATGCTTTAGATAATGAGCTAACGCCTGCGCGAACTCGATTGCACCCTTGGGGCTGCAAAAATCGTCCCCCCGATAGTCAAGTAGTGAGTCATCTTTTGTAGTGTAATCGAAAAAGAAACGCATAGTTTGCCACCTCACCTTTAGATCAATCCGCCTGCCGGCGAATTGTTCGCATTCCGAGGTTGGTGCTTATACGTATGGGATGTTTTATCCGATTTAACCCATCCAGCTTAATTTTAGCGACACTGGATATCACGAGTACCGTTAGTTGACTGCGCGCCGCTGAAGAGGGTTCCTCGCCGCGGCGGTCCGGGTGTGGTAGGGCGGCTGCTAAGGCTTTACTTACGGTCCCATGCTAAATTCAATTAGACCGGCATCTGCACCGCCGGTCATCGCCTCTTGGCCCTGGCCGGTTCTATCGACCAGGGCCCTTTTTCTCTTGTAATAATGCCCCCCAAAAAGCTGCGGCGTGTTGCTGTTCGATAGTCGTCAACTTTCTTCGCGGCACCGATACCATCCAGGTAAAGATTTGGACGGGAAGACGGATTGCCGGCGACGATCTGGCTCGACCACGACGCTGAGTTTGTGTCACGCGACTAAGATCTGTGGGCGTGCCAACATGGCGTCACGCTCGACTTCTCAGGCCGGGTAGGCCGACGGACATCAATCCGAGTCTCGGTCGCACGTAACGGTGTGTTCAAAGCCGCATGTGCGGCAGCGGAAGTAATCTTCGGCTTTCGTGCCACCTCCGACGGGCAGCAACCTTGCTCGGCGTTCGTAGTCAACCCAGCAACGAGGGCATTGAAAATCCGCGCCGACCTGCGGCCTAAACTCGACCGCGCGTTTCGCCGCGACGCTGATTTCTTTGCGCTCCGCTCCTATTTCTACCTTGCGGGCGTCTAGTTCAGCCTCTTCCCGATCGAGTGCCGCAAGGCGCGATTGCGCATTTTGCGCTATTCTCGTTGCGACATTCAGCAGTTCGTTGGATATTGAGACCATCAGATGCCCCGCGTCCCTTTCGACGAACGGATACTACATCAAAGCTGAGCTGGCCAAAATATAGGGCTGCCTGCGCATGGCGATGCCCGCCCTCCGACGGGCGCCGAGCGCTCCTGGAAAGGGGCGCGTCATGACGGCGCTGGTGAGAGCCCGTCGAGGGCCAAACAGGCGGCCGGAATTCGGTGTCAGTTATCTAGCGAGCATAGTCGTGTGGGGGCCGACTCTTAAGCAGCTCGGATACCTGCAATAAACCCATCGACCTCAACGCGCAGATCGTCGGATTGACGGGAGAGGCGGCTGGCCGCCACGAGGATTTCATTGGCCTCGTTCTTCGTCGCAGCAGACTCGTCCTCCACGTTAGTAATGGCATGAACTGCTTCTATCGCAGTTGACAACGCCTGATGCGCATTTTGTGCGATTGTGCGAGCCGCTGCCCGTTGCTGGTCAACCGCAGCGGCAACTGATGCGGTGATCGCACTCATTTCCCCACTCCTCGTGACGATGTCCTTGATGGCTGACACCATATTGCCGGCAACCGACTGTATTTTGAATACTTGGTTTTCTATTATTTCGGTGGCATTGCCAGTTTGCGACGCCAAGGCTTTGACTTCACCGGCGACGACAGCAAAGCCTCGTCCTGCTTGTCCGGCGCGCGCGGCCTCAATGGTGGCATTGAGCGCCAATAGGTTCGTATGCTCGGCGATCTGCTTGATTAGACTGACAACTCGCTCAATCTCGCGCGCGTCAGCCGCGAGCGCTTGTGCCGCTTTGTTAGTGGACTGAGCATCTTCGGTAGTCCTCGTCGAGAGATTAGATGAATTGACCGCACTTTGACCAATTGCATCGATGGACAACGTAAGCTCCTCCGCGGCATTGGCGACAATCTCAATATTGGCAGAGGCTTGCTGCGCGGCAACCTTAACGTCTCCTGATATCTCACCAGCCCGCTTTGTCCGATTGAACATCGTTTCTGCGCTCAGCTTCAGACCAGCGGCCGCGGCAGCCAGGGTCGACGTGAGTTCGGTAGCTGAAAGGTCGAAGTGCCGATTCAATTCCTCAATAGTCCTGGTCCGACGCTCTTTATGACCCCGCTCTGTTTCGTTCTCCCGGGCAAGGCGATCGGCTTTGATCTTATTATCTTTGAATACTTGTACGGCTTTGGCCATTTCGCCTATTTCATTGCGACGCCCAGCGTAAGGAATCACGACATCGACGTTGCCCTCCGCGAGAGCTCGCATGGCCCTGGTCATTTGCCGGACCGGGCGAGCAATACCCCTACCGATAACGAAGGCTAACGCTAACCCCGCGACAATCGCGCCCAGTGACGCCAAATTGCCGAACCAGCGCGCCGAAGCCACGGTCAACATCATGCCGCCCACCGTGCCGAGCTGCGCTTCCGTCGCGGTCAGACGGACCTGGTCGGTTGCCTCAATCAGGGCCACCGCCGCGGAATTACGGTCGGTAGTTACGTGAGCAAATCTGTCCGTGGCTTCAATAAGACCACCCACTGCTCTTTTGTATCGGCCAAATGGCTCCGACATAGCGTTCAGAAAACGCTGCACGCGGCGGTTATCGACTTTTCGCGCTTGCAAGGCTTGCAACGCTCGGCCCATTGCCTCCATGTCGGTTCGCGCGATATCCGAATCGGCCGGGTTGCGTGACGCTAAAAATCGCGTGGCACTCTCGTCGCTGCTATGGAACGCCTCCATTAATCGAATGGCATCGTCCAAAGCACCCGCATGATTCAAGTCATGACTAATGGCTTCGAGAATCGCGGCGACGGTCGTGTTCAACTCTGTTGAACTCTCACCAAGCTCAGCTGCATCCTTACGCCTTGCGTTAACCGCTTCTATTGTTCCGGTCACGGTATTTTCATACTGAACTGTCAGCCGGCGGAGGTTATCGACCACACCGTCGCTGGCCGCAGCCCAGGCATAAGCTGAACTGATGGGGCGGATTTCACCCTCAAGCGCACTGAGAGATCGCCGTGCGGCTCGCAAGTCGCTGTCGTTTTCGGACAGCGCGTACTGAGTGACTTTCGAACGTGTTTCAGCGACCTGTGCCGCAAAGTCAGCAACCGCGGACGCCTCCGCTACGCTCGAATTGACGTAATCCGCGTTATTGTAAACATCAGTTATCGTTCGCCAAAAATCAACAGAAACCCCGACCAATAGTAGCAGTATAACACTCATGCCCGCGACGACACGTTGCAGGATCGACAGTCGATCAAGACCAAAGAGCGAAAATGATCGCCACACTGTCGTGCTCATTTGGTTTGAACTCTAGCGATAGTTTCGGATCTGCTGAATAAGATCGGCACCGAATTTCTGGGAAAAAATAGGGTTGGCCGACGCCATGGCGGCGGCGAATTGTGCCCGGTCCACGTTGGTGGTGACCGACATACCTGATTGCGCTAGCTGCGCGACCCCGCTTTTTTCAGCTTCGGCGGCAAAATCGCGGGAGGCCTGCCCCGCAAATTTTGCAGCTTCTATGAACGCTTTTTGGTCCTCTGCTGAAAGATCGTCGAAGCCATCATCCGAGATAAATAAAATTGCCGGGTCATATACATGACCGGAGAGCGTTAGATATTTCTGCACCTGATAGAATTTCGACGACAGAATTGTCGCGATGGGATTCTCTTGTCCATCAAATTCTCCCGACTGCAGAGCGCTGTAAAGCAGCGGGAACGCGAGCGGCTTAACATTCGCGCCCAATGCGTTAAACCCTGCGAGCATCACGTCAGATTGGGGCACACGCAACTTTAGTCCCTTCAGATCTTCCGGAGATCGGATTTCGCGTCTCGAATTGGTCAAATGACGCATCCCATTTTCGCCCCAGGCCAGAGCGACCAAACCCTTTGTTCGAAATTTGGCTAGATACGATTGTCCGATCGGCCCATCAAGAACTGCGTGGGCGTGCGTTACGCTACGAAACAGAAACGGGATATTGAAGACCCCGACGTCAGGGAGGATGTTTGGAAGTGGAGCACCCGTAATAAAAGCTAAGTCCACTGTTCCCAATTGCACAGCCTTGAGCATCTCAACTTCACCGCCCAAAGCGGAGTCGGGGTATTGCTCTATGCGATAACGTCCTCCAGTGCGTTTGGCGATTTCATCGGCAAATACGCTGGCTCCGGCACCAAGCTGCGAGTGCCTTGAAAGGATGTATCCGAGCTTTAGAACCTTAGGGTTCTGCGCTGAGGCCCCGGCCGCTGCAGTGCAGCATATTCCGATAGCGGCGATTGCCGCCCAAACATAAGGCCTTAACAGCCTGCAGCGTAACCACAAGCCCGAGAACCTCATATTCATGACTCCAGATAGCTCGCCTCCTTAATTTGGCAGCAAACCGTATAGAGTTCATTAACTGAGATGCGCAGCTAGCCTTACAGCCAACCTAGCCGCTGCGGCCGCTCGAGATATCGCTCGCGCGTTGGCCAAGACCGAGGCTTCGAGCAATCGCGCTGCATCAGCAAACACGTTGAGGCGTTGTTTTCCTCTTGAATCCATCTTGAGACTTGGCCGGCTTCGGCTGCGCCGACCATTGGGAGGCGCAGATGCGGCCGTCGATGCGATTTATGACTTGGCCGAGATGATGCCGAGCGCGCCAGTCGAGATCCTGCTGGCCGACGACGTCGTCCCTCCCAGCTACCCTCTATGTCCTCTGTCGGTCCCGCCGGTCGGCTTTGGCGTCGCCGACTGCATTTCTGCGCCCCGGTTTGGTGCGCTGGTTTAGCGTCCCACGACGAGGATCTTCAGAAGCATCGTAGTTGTGCTGAAGCATTTCGTATTGTTTGACACTGATTAACACGAGCCGGTCGCGACCGTTCTTGGTCAGGACAATGGGCTCCATCAAAGCGGCGTCGCTATAGGCGCCGAAGCTGCGGAGGAGTTCGACGGTCGAAATCCGCTTCATCGCAATGCGCCCCTGCGCCGCCCTCTAATCATAGTCCAAGCCGAGCCATTCCCACAACGAGTGTCTTGCACTAGCTGATCTGTTGATAACTAATCTCCATCAGCCAGATTGTCGACCGAAAGGCCACGTATGGCCAGCATTTTCCTCAGGAAAATGCTTCAGCCCTCCTCCGGCTATGACTTTCATGAGCGTCACGCTCGAGGTAGGCCGCGGATAAGTAATGTTCAACTCGGCGCGACCGGCCCTCCCGCCTTCCGCGCTTCGCGCGGCGCTTTATCGATAACGGCACCGATCTAACGAGCAGCGCTGGAAATTACTCTGAGGTTGGATATCTTGATAGCGCGTTTTGCATAGAAATTCCGCACAATGCGCTCTGCGGTAGGGCGGCGTAATGCAATGAACTCGGCTTTAGCCTGCGTTAGCCCGCGCTCCACGGCGTCACGACCGGCCGCGCACGCTCGATAGATAGTCTCAACAGTCCGCAGCTGAAAACCCAAAGACTTTAAAATGATCGCGACCGGGCTAGTCCACCTTTCCAAAAACAGACGTTCAATTTCATATA
>DASZZA010000052.1:0-11176 GCA_035545135.1 Lacipirellulaceae bacterium
AGATGTGGGGTGCCACGGACGTTTATGAAGTGCGATTGCCATTGCCGGGCGATTCGCAGCCGTTGGTGCTCGGACAGGTGACAGCGCGCAGGGGTAAATACGACGCGTCGGATCGCTTCTACGGCATGCGACCGGATGACGGACCGCCGGTAACCGGCGCTAAGAACCACCCAATGATGCCGATAGCATGGGCGAAGACGTATGAAATTCCGGGCGGCAAACGTGGCCGGGCGTTTTGCTCGACCATCGGGGCCTCGGTCGATTTAACGAACGAGGCGGTGCGCCGTTTGCTCGTAAATGCCGTGTACTGGGGTCTCGGCATGGAGCACAAAATCCCAAGCGGTGGCACGACTGTGGACATTGTCGGCGACTACGAGCCCACGAAGTTCGAATTTCGAACAGAAGAGTATTGGACACGGCGGCGGATGTCGCCCGAAGAGTGCCAGATGGAAACAGCAAAGTAGGGTGGGCATCGCCGCACCATCAAACAGCGCGTCAAGTGGGTGTGCGGTGCCCACGCTACGGCTGGTTGGAGACATGGTTTTGAATGTTGCGAATGCTAACGTTGGATCGCACATTGCTGAGCTCAAGGAGGAACTCTTTGAGGCGACCAGTTATTATTCGACCGATTACTTTTCGGCGAGGCAACGGTTCCTGGCGGCGAGCGCCCAGCTTGGTATCGAACATCACTCGCTCCACATCCAGGCGCCAAGCCCCAACTCAGAACCGTTGTCGATCGATATAGCGGTTGTCGGCGCGGCAAAGCCGCGTTCGGCGCTCGTGCTCTCCAGCGGCGTTCACGGCGTGGAAGGCTTGTTTGGGTCGGCCATCCAGTTGGCGTTTTTGGAGAAGATCGTTCCGAACTGGCGGCCGCCGGTGGAGGCGGCCGTTATCTTGATCCATGCGATCAATCCGTTCGGATTCGCGTGGCAGCGACGCTTCAATGAAGACAACGTCGACCTGAATCGCAACTTCTTGCTGGCGGAAGAGCAGTACGCTGGATCGCCGCCGCTCTCCGACAAGTTTCGGCGGGCCATGAAGCCGAGGCGGCCGCGGATGCGATTCGGTTTCTGGACCGCCCGCATGGCACTATTGGCACTGCGGCATGGCATTCATTCGTTCTGGGAAACGCTGCCCGTCGGTCAATACGATTATCCCGATTGGCTGTTCTTCGGCGGCCAGGGGCCGACGCAATCGGTTCAAACGCTGGAGCGCTTTCTGCCAACATTGCTCGATGAGGCCCAGAAGGTGGCGCACCTTGATTTTCACACCGGGCTTGGCCGCTGGGCCGATTGCCAATTGCTTGTCTCGGAGTCGGAGGGAATCGACAGTTGCGAGTGGTGGCTGGAGCACTTCGGCGCAAACATGGTAAAGAGATTGAAAAGCTACACGCGGGCGTACGAAGTTCGCGGCGGTTTTGGCCCGTGGTTGCGGGCGCTCTTTCCCGATTGTGCCTATCGGTACAGCACGGCGGAGTTCGGCACGTATTCACCGATGCGCGTGATCGGTGCTTTAGCGGATGAATTGCGGTGGCACGGCCGACTAGGCGTCGAAAGGCCGGCGCATCCGTCGAGGCGGCGGTTGGCGAATACGTTTGTGCCGCGCAGCCGCAGTTGGCGCACAAAGACGCTGCACACAGGGCTCTCGCTGGTCGAGCGCGCGGCCGATGTGCTATGGCATAGCAATGGATCAGGAGACGTCGCCGCAGCGCGTCAGGAAGCGCGTAGCATCTGATCATCGTCGTGTTGGACTTTGCTCACGATGCGCTTGAATTTCTGTTCTCCGCCATTGATTGTCAGCCGATCGACCGCTTTCAGCTCGATGCCGAGTTTCTGGTCTAGGCCGTATTGTTGAAGCTGCTCGCGCATAATGCGCTCGGCGCGGTCGCGGTCCACTGTCTTGCCAGGCAACGGTTCGACAAGTATGCGAAACCGCGTGTTGTCCTCCTGAATGATTTGGTACTCGCGGACATCGAGCATGCGGCCGAGGGCCAGTTCGAAAATGGTCGGCTGGAGTGAGCGGACGCCTTGGCCCGTATCGATATAGAACACGTCGGAGGCGCGACCTTCGATGTGGTCGATGAGCGGCATGTTGCTGCCGCAACCGCATGGCCGGCTAGCCATCGTGAGGACGTCGCCCACCTCGTAACGGATGATAGGCTGCACGTAATTGGAGAGATTGGTAACAAGCACTTTGGCGCCGGGTTGGCCGTCGGGGACGCGCTTGTTGTTCTCGTCGACGACTTCGAGGATCGCCCAATCGGCGTTGACGTGCATGCCGTTGCTGGTGGTGCAGCCGTTGGTGAGGAACAAACATTCGCCCATGCTGTAGTTGTCGAGGAGCGAAGCGCCGAAAATCTCGGTGTAGTGCTCACGAGCTTGCGGCATCAGGCGCTCGCTGATGTTGACGACTTCTTCCAATTCGGGCTTGAGCGAGATCCGGCCGGCTTCGATCGCGCGCGCGATTTCGTGCAGCATGCTCGCGTAGGCGGTGAGGTGAGTCGGGCGGAATATGGCGAGTTGCTCCATCAGATCGTCATCATTTGCGCAGAACAGCTTCACATCGAGATAGTGCTTGGCGGCGTCCGGCATGTAGTGGAAAGCGCTCGCGGAAGGATAGAAGCCGGGCTGGAAGATAACCACAGCCAGCCGCGCCGGATGAATCAAATGCTTGACCGCTTCGCCCAAATTAATGCGATCGTGATTACCGCGCGACACCTGCAGCGCGAACAACAGCTCGAGATTCGCCCTGGTCTGTACGAGCAGCAGCGGCTGGCCCTGGCTGCCCGAGGTGTGGCTTAGCGCGTACTTGCCGCGAAAATAGGTGCCGAGGTTCGAATCATCTTCCATGAAGCTTTCGACTTCGTCGCGGCGGACATCGTCGGCCGTGACGGCGCGATCGAAGTTTTCCATTAGCTCGGGCTTGGACGACGTCGGCACGTCGGTGAGATCGAAAGATTTGTCGGGAATTCCTTGCAGTTTATCGCGCCAAAACGAAGACTTGGCCCGCGCGTGCGTAATGAGCTGTTCCGAGCGAGACTGAGCGAGCCGCTCGATTTCTTTGAGTGGCTTGGATGCCACGGATTTCAAGCGGAGTGCGCGGGCTCCGAATTCGATCGAGTCCCAGAGTTCCATGACGAGAGTTGCTCCGTTCTACCTGATGATTGATCGGCAGAACCTGAGTAACGGCATTCGGCATTTTTCGTGCCAATATTCGAGATAAGTGCAATTTTAGGGGTGATTGCGTTCGGAGACCAGTAACGACTGGACTTGGAAACTGGCTCGAATCAACACCTTAACGGCGAAAACGGGATGGCGGCGAGCGGATTCAAACGACATCGGCGGCAGGGCCGAATTTGTTGTTGCGCGCGCAGTGTGGCGGCGATAGATTCGTGCTGGCGGACGATTCTCATTTCGAACCTGGGGCGATTCGTTTCGCAGCCAGCAAGACCGTCTCACAAGCAGACACGGAGCGGCGGCCGTGTCGAAGTCCCCAGATGGGCACTGGCGGGCAACAACGCCACGGGCCGCCACTCGCGTCTCACGAGAGTGCATTTGTAATCGGCGAGTTACTCTTTGGTTTTGTCTTGGAGGTCCCGCTTGCCGAGTGGGACCTAGCGGGTCGCAACCGCCGGCAATTCGTAATGGTCCCTTCCGGCAGAAGGGATCTACGGTGGTCAACGCCGCAACCGGGCCGTCAACGCTCGCGCGAACGAAACAGCTCGATTGCGCGAGCCAGTTGTGCGCGATGCCGCGGTTGTGGTTGTGGTGGTCGTGGTCGTCGTAGTATTACCGTTACCATTGCCGATCATTGCGTGATCGCAGCCACCGCCTTCGCGGCCTTCGTGGCTCTCGTGGCCTTCGTGCCCGTGGTCCGTTTGCTGTTGGCCGAGGCGGTTGTTCGTTGTTCCGCCGACGACCGCGCTTGCTCCCTGATTGAACTGGTCGCTAGCGTTCTGGCTCGTGAAGGTCAGGTTGCCGCCGATGTTGCCATTGTGATTGAGGATGTTATCGCCGGCGCCGAGACGAGCGAAAACGTTGTCGGTGATCGTGGCCGTGTCGGCGATCGTAACAGTGTCGTTGCCATCGCGGCCGTTGTATCGCAACGAACCGCCGATACTGCCGGCGATGTTGGCGGTGTTGTCGCCGCCGCCCAGCGATAAGCCCACGCTTTGGCCAACGGAAGAGAGATCGGCGAGCGTGACTGTATCCGCGCCGCTTCCGGCCGTCACCAGTAGGCGGCCGCCGACAGACCCGTCTAACTCAAAACTATTGTCGCCGCTGCCCAATCGAACAAATGCGCTGTGCGTTACCGAGGCTGTGGAGGCGAACGTGACGGAATCCGCGTCGGTGCCTCCGTGCACATAGAGACTGCCGACAGAGCCGTTCACGGTGAGGTTGTTGGCGCCGCCGCCAAGATTGACGTCGGCATAGCCGCTGATGGGAGTGCTGAGGTTAACCGTGTCGGCGCCGCTGCCGCCTTTGAAGCGGAAGCTGGTCGCGTTGCCGCCGGTGACAGTGAGCGAGTTGGTACCGTCGCCCAGATTGGCGTAAATTCGCTCCACGGTTTGCGTGCCGAGATCGAGCGTGACGGTGTTATCGGCGCCGGCCGACGAATCGATGTTGATTTTAATATTGTGATCGACACCTGTGAGCGTGCTGCTGTCGGCGACAGTAACTCCGTTGTCGGAGACTTCGAACGTGCCGCTTCCGACCGAGGTAATCGCCACGGCGCCGTCGGCGTCGCCTTTTACGATCAAGTCGCCGGACGATACGGTCGCGGTTACTGTCAGGGCCAATCGCTTCTCCAAGGTTTCAAACCGTGATCGACGATGAGTCGACATGTTCTTCTCTCTCCGTAATGAAAAGTGCCTCTTCTCTGTTCCTGCCGCCCTGGTGGACGCACCGGGCAGGCGCCTGGCCGGAAAGTCGGAGGCTGCTACCATTCCGTACGCGGTCGTACGTATTCGGCAAGGCGGCGGTTCGTTTGCATGGGGGTGAGACGGGCGCCGCATGGCTTTGCCAAAAAAGGTTCAGGAATCCTATGTGCATGTGCAGCGAAAGCGCTGGCATCACCACAGATTGGGTTCGTGACACCTCTTTTGGGCAAACCAGTACATCGCAATACTGCTTCCCATTAAGGGAATAGACCGGATTGGCGGGATTTGCGCCACGGAGCGTAACGAAAAATCGGGCGGAAAGTTCCGCACGCCCGAAACCATGGTATTTCTTGCAGTTGCGGTAGGTCGGCGCGTTTCGGCCGAACGTTTCGAACAATTTCGTCCGTGACACTTCGATGAAGAATCGGTCCCTCCCCGGAGGGTGCCATGTTCGTGCACAAAACACACGGACTGCCAATAATAGAGTCATGCCGATTCCGATCGCGAAATCGATGAAAGCCAGCGGCACGAACAGCGGCCAGGGTCGCAGCGGTAATTCGTCGGCAGGCGCATCGGGCCAATCGCGCGTTGAGCAATCCAACGTGCTGATAAGCCGGGCGCGGGGTGGCAGTAGAAGCAGCCTCGGTACGCTGTTGGAGCAGTACCGCAACTATTTGGCCGTTCTAGCGACGACGCAAATCGAAAAGCGATTGCAGCCGCGGGTGAGTCCGTCGGACATAGTTCAGGAGACGATGCTCAGGGCGCACAAAAACTTCGGCCAGTTTCGCGGCACAACAGAACAAGAGCTGCTCGCATGGCTTAGGCAGATATTGGTGAATAACCTGGCCCGGTTCGTCGAGCAGCACATGATGGCCGCGCGGCGCGACGTTCGGCGGGAAGTTTCGATCGAGCGTCTCGGGGTGGCGTTGGAGCAATCAACGATTCAATTGGCGGCCCTTGTGCCGTCGCAAGGCAAGAGCCCCAGCATGGCGGTGCAGCAGCGTGAGGAGGCTGTGGTGCTGGCCGATCGGTTGGCCCAATTGCCCGACGACTATCGCGAGGTACTTGTGTTGCGCAATTTGCAGGGATTGCCGTTCGATGATGTCGCGCAGCGGATCGGCCGGTCGGTGGGCGCCACGCGGATGCTTTGGCTACGGGCGATCGAAAAACTGCGAACGGTTTATCGCAAAGAAGAACCGAGTGAGGTCTGACGTGCGTTCGACAAGCACGACAACACGGTCGATGCCCGGCGCCGATCAAGAGCGGCTGGCCCGCATACTCGACGACTACCTGGTTGCTATCGAACGTGGAGTTCCGGTCAGTCCCGAAGAGTTGTTCGCGAAGTACCCGGACGATGCGGCGCAGCTTCGCGGATATCTGAGCGGATTGCAGTTGTTCCATGCGGCCGCTGTCGTTTCACCGGGAATCGGTACGCTGGGGGGCGGTATCCCCGAGGGAGTGCAGACGATCGGCGATTATCGATTAGTGCGCGAGATTGGCCGCGGCGGTATGGGGGTGGTGTACGAGGCGTGGCAGTTGTCGTTGCGGCGGCGGGTGGCGCTAAAGATCATGCCGTTCACTGCGGCCCACGACGCAAAGCAAATCAGTCGATTCAAAAACGAAGCGCAGGCGGCCGCGCAGGTGCAGCATCCGAATATTGTTCCGGTGTACGCCATCGGCGAAGAGAATGGCGTTCACTATTACGTGATGCAACTCGTCGAAGGAGAGTCGCTGACCAGTTTGCTGGAGGGGTTGCGCTCGAGCGGGCGCGATTGTCATGGCACGACGGCGCCGAATCGCGGGAATCTCACCGTGAAGCGCGCGAAGAAGGTGTCAGGAAGCCAATCTGCAGCTAATGGTGATGCGCTAACCGCAGATGGACATGAGTTCCTGACTCCGTTATCCGGACAACCTGGTGCAAATGAGACGAACTTGGAGTTTTCCTCGACGCAGGAGTCAACGACAGTCGCTCCCATGGGTGCCGTCGAGACGGCTGACCATATTCAAGTCGTTGCGCGACTGGCGCATCAGGCGGCTGAAGCGCTGCACGCGGCACACGAATACGGCGTGGTGCATCGCGATGTCAAGCCGTCCAACTTGCTGCTCGACGACCATGGCAAATTGTGGGTGACCGATTTTGGACTGGCTCGCTGCCGTGAGGATCACACCGAGCAAGGGCTGGGCCGATTGACGCAAACGGGCGACGTACTGGGCACGATGCGTTATATGAGCCCGGAACAAGCGCTGGGTCGTGCCGCTCTCATCGATCACCGCACGGACGTGTACTCGCTCGGGCTGACGATGTACGAGCTTGCGACGCTTCATCACCCGGCGGATGAAGTGAGCAATCTTCAGGTCTATTTCGACCGCCAGCGCCAAGCGCCGAAGCCACTACGAAACTGGAACCGCTATATACCGCGTGATTTTCAGACGATCGTGCTGAAGTGCATGGCGGAATTCCCGCACGAAAGATACGCCACGGCAAAAGGCGTGGCGGACGACCTGGAGCGGTTTCTGGACGGCCGACCGATTACGGCCAGCCCGCCGAGTTTGTTATCACGCGCCGGCAAGTGGGCAAAACGGCGGCGCGGAGTTGTGTATGCCGCGGCGGCCGTGTTTTTCGTGGCAGTGCTTGGCGCGATCGCGAGCATGATGATTTTGTCGCACGAGCACATGCGTAATAAGGACCACGCCCTTGCCATTACGCGGAAGATGTTGCGCGAAAGGTTGGATGATGACCCGATCCAACTGGTTGATCAATTAGCCGCCATTCCGGGTGCTGAGGGCGTTCGCCACGAGTGGTTGGAGCGGAGCGTCGATGCCTTGGAGCGATATGAGAAAGAAGTTGCCGACGATCCGGTCCTGGCGACCGACTGGGCACTGGCCGAAAGCAAGCTGGGCACGTTGAACGAAAAGCTGGGTAATAAGGCCGAAGCTCGGCGGGCTCATGCAAAGGCGTTGCGGGTGTGGCGCGACCGCGCGGCGCGTGATCCCGACAATGCCGACTACGCGCGCAACCTGTCGCTTGCTGAAAACAACATGGCCATGATGCTCGAACAGGATGCCCGCGTGAGCGAAGCGGCAAATCTGCTGACCGAGGCGCGCGACGTGCAACTAAAGCTGTTGGCGGCGACGCCTGGTTCACGAGAGTTGGAGACGGACCTTGCCACGACACGCGGGAATTTAGGTTTGGTTCTCAGTCAGACTGGAGCGACAGCAGCGGCAATGCAGGAGCTGCGCGGCGCGATAACGCTTGGCGAACGATTGGCCAAGCAGTCGGACGCTGAGGAAGGCGTGCTGCGGAGCTTGGCGGCGAGTTACAACAACCTGGCTTCGTTGTGCGACGTCCGGCAACCCAGCGAGGCTGCGGATGCGTATCATAAGGCAATCCAAATACAGCGCGAGTTAGTGCAAGCCTATCCGATCAATCGCATCCACCAGAGCGATTTGGCTCGCACGTACAACAACCTGGGTTTTCTGGCATCGCGCACCAAGGATTGGAAGAAAGCTGAAGTTTGCTACGGCGACGCGATTGCGCTGCAAGAAGAATTGGTGAAGGCTTCACCGTTGGCAGGTGCATATCGTCGCGACCTGGCGATCAGCTACAACAATATTGGCATGGCACAATCGCGCGGCGGGCACATCACAGACGCGGAGTCGTCGTTCCGCAAAGCGATTCAGCTACAGAACACGTTGCTGGCGTCGCAGCCGCGCGACAGGGAGACGCTGAGCAACCAGGGCAGCGTGTGGAACAACCTGGGGATGCTTCTGGGGCGGCAGCAGCGATTCGTCGAGGCCGAAAAGGCATACCGGGCGGCGATCGCTAACCAGAAGCGCGCATTGGATGGTGCACCGGCGAATGACCGATATCGGGCACTATTGAGTCGGCACTACATTAATTACGCTCGGTTCCTGGATAGCCAATCAAAATACGACTCGGCGGTTCAAATTGCGCTAGCGCGGAAGCAGTTGTGGCCGGGAAAGGCGGATCGGCTGTATTCGGTTGCGCAAGAACTCGCGGCCACGTACGGGCTGATGCACACGGCGACTGCGCCGCAGCAGTCGCAGAACGACTGTGAACGTGCGGCAATGGCGACATTGCGAGAGGCGATATCAGCCGGGTTGCCCAGTGATCGGCTACGAGACCGATCGTTAGCCAGCCTGGTCGGCAGTGAAGAGTTTCAGAAGTTGCTGTCGGGTGCCGCTCCGGCGGGGACACATGCAGCAGCCACCCATCCGGGAGAGTTGAGCCGTACAAATTAGAACGGTAATTTGGAAGTGGCCAGGTTATGTGGTATTTGCGGGGCCCAAATAGCGAACGGGCAAAAGCGATGTTGAGCGAGCTTCGGGGAAAGTTGGCCGGTCTGTTTGCATCACAAAGTACGCGAAAAGCCTGGGGGCACAAATGCCCGCCGGTGGAGCGGCTGGAGGATCGTTCGATGCTTTCGGCATCGATGGGACCAATGCCGCTTGAATACGAAGCCGTGGGAGTGCAGCTGTTTCAATCTGCGTCCTACGTGCCACCATCGCCCCAGAACGTGGTCGGTTACGAGTACGAATCAATTCGTGGCTCGGACGTAATGGAGCCGCTGGTCGACTCAGGTCATGCCCAATTGAAGAGGGACGCATTAACGGGTCCGCCGCGGATGGACGCGAGTTCTTACGATCCGCGTGGAACCGCTAATACCGGTTGGGGGTTCCTTGTCAGTGGTCCGCCGCCACAAACGCTTCGATCCATGATGCGTGCAGAAGAGTTCCACGAGATGGCGGAGACACAAGTTGCTGTGAGCTCACAGGCAGCGATTGAGGCGCTAACGAGTTCGTTCCCGTATACAAGTTTTTCGCTGATTGTAACTTTTGAGCCGGCGATTATTTACACCGCGTCACCGTCCGGCGGCTTGGTGTCGTCGCAGAATCCAGGTGGCGACGTCAGCTTGGGCCTCAAGGCGGGCGGTAATGCAACAACGAGCCCGTCACCGTACCCGAAAAAAGACTCCGACGATGTAGGCACGTACGTCAACGAACAACGGCCGACTTCGCCGCCGGGAAATGGAACACTTGCCGAAAAAGCAGCGGTATTTCAGGTCACATCGCGAGGGTCCAGCTCGGCGTCGGCTCTTTCGGCGGCGGCGCACGATGTGGCACTTCAGAGCTTCCTGCCGCAAACTTCTGTGTCGACGGTCGCGGGACCGTACGATGAGTCGAGCCTTGAGCAGTTTGGAAATAATGCCGCAACGAGCGGTGCAACCGACGGCTTGATCTCCAGCTCCGGCGATTCTGCGTACGATAACGCGGTCGTCATCGGCGACGCAGTTGCTCGCGAACGTGACGCGGTCAATTCGGTTCTGCAGGACTTGCGTGAGGTCGCTGTTCCTTCAACGAGCGACAAAGCTGCCGGGGCGTCCGGTGCGGACCAATCGGATTCGCGGGACGTGGTAGCCGATCAATTGGATGTGCCGGTGGATATTGCGGGCGACGAATTGCCTGCGGGCGAAGTCGATGGCGGAATGGTCGTACTACAGTCGACCGGCGATGTGAATGCAAATGAGCTTGATCTGACGACGATGTACGCCGATCAGCTCGATAAGATGATCGTGCCCGTCGGAATGGAGACGTCGGTGGGAGTTTACGAGGCGATGGACGTGGCGGCCGATGATACGCCAATAACCGAACAACACGAATCGATCGGAACGGTGACGGAAACTCCGCGCGAGATTCTTGTCAATGAAAAGCTGCCGTCGCATGATAAACAGTCGTCAAATAAAGCCGCCGCGATTATTGGCGCGACGACCCTGACGGGCGCACTCGTTTGGCTCAATCGCAATCGCGATCGCCAGCGCGAAGATGCATCGAGTGTGGAAGAACGGCGACGTCGCAGGTAGTCCGTTTCGGTTGCAAAACTGCTGTCTCGCTGCGCTCGCCAGGAGTCAAGAGGCGCGCTGAAGTGCTGAAATCTTGCGATATGGGTATCCACTTTACTCAAGTGACGACTATGAGTAGTGGCTGAATGTTATGCGATTTTGTTTGGAGACAGCATATTTGTACCGCGAAGCGGTTCAACTCCGCAGCCCAGGGTCGCGGCTCAGCCGCACACCCTGGGATCGCGTGCCCAATGGCTTCGGTTACTCCGCATGAGTTATACACGTTCGTTTGAAAATCTTATCTGGCCGATGTGTAACGCCTGCGGCGTAAACGGAAGGAGCGCGGTGAGTCCACCCGGGGTGCGCCGCTTCGCGGCGACCCTGGGCTTCGGAGTGAAACGCCTCCGGCGTACCACGAATTGCACAGCCACAAGAC
>DASZZA010000053.1:0-5092 GCA_035545135.1 Lacipirellulaceae bacterium
ACGCTGGACGCCTTCGCGGAAGTGTTGTTCCGCCTTACCGAGGAAGATCCGGATCTGCTACACAACGCCCCGCATACGACTCCGATCAGCCGGCCAGACGAAGTCCGTGCAGCACGTCAGCCAATCCTGGTATGGCCTGAGTCGTGACACGCATGCTTGAAGGGCGACTGATCGTCGATGCACTTGGACCTGGCGCTCTAAACATGGCGGTGGACGAAGCACTGCTCGCCGACGCCGCTGAGAGCGGGACCGCCACACTGCGATTTTACGGATGGAACGAGCCCACGCTTTCGCTGGGTTACTTCCAACAATATGAGGATCGGAAATTCCATCCAGCCAGTCGCGACTGCGCTGTTGTCCGTCGACAGACCGGCGGAGGAGCGATCCTGCACGACCGCGAACTGACCTATAGTCTCACGCTTCCGATTAGCCACGCGCTGGCGATACAGAATGCCCGCCTGTATGCGGTCGTGCATCACGCGTTCATCGAGGCCGTGTCATCGATGATCTCGGCAACCGTTCCAGGGAACTTGGCAAGGCGTGAGGAAAGCGATACGCAAGCTACTGAAGGCGAACCGTTTCTCTGCTTCCAGCGGCGGGCCATCGGCGACGTGGTATTCGCCACTACTCGAGACCGACGAAGCGGACAACGCGCGGAGAAGATGCCCCGAACTTCCGACTGGAAGATTCTGGGCAGTGCTCAGCGTCGGTATCGTGGCGCAATCCTGCAGCACGGTAGTTTACTGCTTCAACAATCGCCCTCGGCCCCCGAATTGGCTGGCTTATTCGACCTCGTCGGCCAGAATTTCGAAACGGCAGAAGTTACAAAGTTGGTCGCAACCCGTCTGGAAAACGCCCTACGCATGCATCTCCATAGGTCGGTTTTGCCGCCGAAACTGCAATCAAAGGCCGAAAAACTCGCGAATATTAAATACGGGTCCGCCGGATGGACAAAACGCCGTTAAGCCGGGTGCTTGTGGAACCGAACTAAGAAACAGGCGGCCTCGCTGGACACCAGCGGGGGGGTCGCCGCTGCGCAGTGGGAAGTGTCCAACAACTGCGAGAGGTTATGGGAATTGCGATAGGCAAAGATAAGATCCCCCACATCGTTTCGCCTTGTTTCCACCCACGCGGGAAAGTATGCTGGAAAGCCAGAATTATTACAATGCGTCGAATTTTGCAGAAAGGTGGCCCGCCCGGTATGATTAAGTGAATGACTCGTCGCAAGAGTGGCTCATCATTATCTATCATTTTTGGCAACCGATGGTTGCCAGTTATCTTGTTAGCCGCTCGGATTTGCCTCCGCGAGAAATTCGGTCTCGTTGTGTAGTTTCCTATTGATAGCGGAAGTAAGGCAAAGGGATCGATGAAGTTAAAGTTAGTCGTATTGGCCGGCGCCAAAGAAGGACTCGAAATCCCGTTGAAGAAGGACAAGTTCCTCATCGGGCGAGCCAAGGAGTGCGCGCTGCGCGCCGGCAGCGAAGCGATAAGCCGCCGACATTGCGCCATTATCCACCGCGAAAACAGTTGGACGGTTCGCGATTTGGGCAGCCGCAATGGCACCTACGTCAACGACGAGCGGATCACGAAGGAAGTCCCACTGAAGGACGGCGACGAGTTGCGGGTCGGCCCGCTAAAATTTCGCGTGATCGCAGAAGAAACTAAAGAGAAAAACGCCACAGTTGCCGAGGCGGCGCCGAAGACCACCAAGCAGCGGAGGCAGCCGCCAGTGAAAGACGTTGGCGACGTCGTCGAACGTACTATTCGGCTGTCTGACAGCGCCACCGAGGAGGATATTTCCCGGTGGCTGCTCGACGAGCCGGGCGGCTCAGATATGCTCAAAGAAACCCGCTCCATGCGGGCCGAAGAAACGAGCACGACGCTTAACCGTGTTTCGGCGAGTGGCGAAACGGCTACCGTAGAATTAGAAGACGTGTCAAAGTTGGCCGGAGGGGCGGCCGAGAGCGACACAACGGATTTGGGCGACGATGAGCAAGGAAAAGAAGCCGAAACCGAAAGCGGTGTCTGGAAGTTTTTCAAGCGTGGCAAGACAGCGTCTAAGAAGTTCGGTAAACTGCCACCCCGCCCAGAACAACAGACCAAAGATAGTCGTGAGGCTGCCGCCGATATCCTCCGCGAAATGACCCGGCGACGGTAAGCGAAATCTCGCTTTCCTTCGGTTCGTCCAGTAACTAGGATTAATCGGGAGCCGAGTCCACTTTGTGCCGCGACAAATCGCTCGCTGTGAGCAAACTGGTCTTTACCCGGCGGAGTGAATTCCGTGGGGGCGGTTGCCAACACTTTCGCACCCCCCCCCCAAAAAATTTTCAGGCCGATAGGTTGATGAGTAATAAACGACGCTTCTCCGATCAACGGGTCGCCGGGCTGTTGGGCTTGGCATTCGACGCCACCGATGGCCACAAACGCCTTACGCGCGGCAATAATTTTCTTTTAGCTGGCGGCTCCGAGCAGACTCACGGTATGATGCGTGAGACGATCCTCAAAGTTAACGAGGAACTGGATGCTCGCGGCCTCGACCTGGCGGATGTGTCCGTCGAGGAGCTGCGTGAGCTGTTAAACGACGCACAGCTGTAATGATGCTACCCGAGGTGTCACCTAAACGAGCAGATTTTGCGTTAACGGCTGTTAAATATTGCTGGCCGATATCTGAAGATCTTGCGGCATAGGCTTCGCCGAAGTGCCGCAAGGATTCTCGGCCTGGATGACGGTTAATTGGCTCGGTGAAAGTTTTACGTAGCCGAGCGAGTGGATTACTTCCAGGACTTCGCTGCACGTGGGGAACATGCGACCGCTCTTGCGCTTGTACTCGTCGAGAGCATTCATGAACTCGACTTCTTGCTCCGTATAGTCGCGTTCGCAGGTAGTCGGATCGATCTGTCGACGGCGATTGACTTTCTTACGCCGCTCAAGCTTCGGCGCGGTCGTCGACTCGGCCGACTCACGGTTGTCTGTCCTGCGGTCGGATGCGCGGCGGCGGTCGATCGTGACCTCGTCTTCGCCGCTACTGCTTGTCGTCGCCGCCACAGCCCCGCCACGATTGCTGTGGCGAGTAGCCATTGTTTTGGTCCTTGATTTCCCCGACCGGCCTTTCGTGTTCGTTTTTGTCGCCGTCTTTGTCACTGCTGATCTCCCCGTAAGTCAGGCTTTCAGGCTGACTAGCCTTGTTTAATTGAACTACGTCAGGCTAAAGACCTGACCCGCGTGCGCAATCCGCCGTTGTAGAAAAATGACACCAACGACGCCTAAAAGCATCGGAAAATGGCCTGCGGTGAATAAACCAGTCAGAAAAAATGGGCGAATTGCACAAAGATTCGGGGTCGAGCGATTTTAACGGACCGTGGAAACTTTCCCGTTAAATCATCGACTTGCGGCGACTAATCGGCGTGTAGCGGTTGTACCTGCACCATGTTCCGCAAGCCACGGCCGCTAATCTCGGCGAAGCTGTCTTGTCGTGGCCGGCCCACATTGCTAACGTCCGCCACCCTTTTGCCGGCCGCCGACGTGCGTCCGCACAATCTTATCTCCATCCAAATCGTTGCATGATGCGACTCGGTCCAAAAAACACCTGTCATCCGCAGCGCGACTACGTAGTCGGTGCTTGGATCGCTTTCGTGCTTGTCGTGCCGTGCGTAATAACGAACGGATGCAGCAGCATTCAGTCGCAAGCGGCGAATGTCGAAGGCGTGCGCCTCTATCAACAGGGCAACTATCAACAGGCCAGCGATCGCTTCCAACAAGCCATCGCCGAAAACCCGCGCTCCCCCGAAGGTTACTACAACCTGGCCGCTTCATTGCATAAAACGGGGATCCTCTACAACCGGCCCGCCGATCTGCAACAGGCCGAGAATCTCTACAACCAGTGCCTCGAGCGCGATCCGAACCACACCGAATGTTACCGCGGTCTTGCCGTGCTGCTTAACGAAACGGGTCGCCAAAAGGAGGCGTTCGCTTTGCTGAACCATTGGGCGAGCGCGAATCCAAAGTCGGCTGATCCCAAGATTGAAATCGCCAGGTTGCTGGAGGAGTCCGGCCAGCCGGAACAAGCCAAGGCGCAACTCGTCGACGCGCTCACGATCGACCCGCACAACGCTCGGGCCCTTACCGCGCTCGGGCGGCTACGCGATCAGGAAGGCGACCACGCACAGGCCCTGGCCAATTACCAGAGATCGCTCAAAGAAAACCGATTCCAGCCAGCCGTGGCCGCTCGCGTCGCTCAACTGCAAGGCGCCATCGGCGTACCTGCTTCTCCTGCCCCAGCAGCTGCCGCCGAGACGCAAACCGCCGTAGGCGCTGCGCCGCCGATGCGGTATTGAGCCACTCTACCGCACACTAACTGATTTACAAAACTGCCGCGCCCGACATTGCTTCGATAATTGCCCGGCAAAAGTGCGGAAGATCATCGGGCTTTCGGCTGGAGATGAAATTGCGATCGACGACAACGGGTGCGTCTTCCCAAATCGCGCCGGCGTTTTCAAGATCGTCTTTGATACCCGGTGAGCCGGTGACACGTACGCCGCGGTAGACGCCTGCTGAAATTGGAATCCAACCGCCGTGGCAGATCGCGGCGACAAGCTTTTCGCTGTCGGCGAATTCGCGTACGAGCCGTTTCACATCGTCATCGCGGCGAAGCTTGTCGGGCATGAAGCCGCCCGGAATTACGACGCCGTGGAAGTCGCTGCTCTCCATAAGTGTGATCGCGGCATCGGAACGGCAGGGGTAGCCATGCTTGCCCCTGTACACAGTATCGCCGTTCGGTCCGGCGACCGTGATGTGCGCCCCGGCTTCCGCCAACCGCAACTTTGGGTACCACAACTCGAGATCCTCGTACTCGTCGCCGACTAAAATCAAGAGTCGGAGGTCGGCCAGTGGCTGTTCGTGTGACATGGCTTAGCTCCTTGGCTAGTCGTTGGTCGTTTACTCGTTAGCTGCTAGGGGCTAGTTGCAGGACAGACTTAGCACGACGACGGCCAACAACGATTCACTAACAACTACAACCGCCTACAAAAGTATATACCGTCCGACCTACGATTTACTAACCCCTGGCGCGACGACTTTTCGCTCAGCCAATTCT
>DASZZA010000054.1:0-6413 GCA_035545135.1 Lacipirellulaceae bacterium
GCCGCCGGCGGTTTTCGCCGGAAGCGGCGCGGTGGGTGGCGCTCGTCGCGACGCTGGTGACGTTGGCGGTTTCGATCGGGCTGGTGCACCGGTTCACGCAGTTGCCGATGGAAACCGGCCCACGGTGGCCGGTCCAGCCGCGGCACAGCATGACATACCATTGGCTTGCCTATGGTAGCGCGTCGGCGGGCATCGCCGGCCAGCCCCAGTTGCAGTTTGATTTCATGTTTGGAATCGATGGCATCAGCCTGGTGCTGATTGTGCTCACCACGTTACTGACACTCTCGTGCGTGCTGATTTCGTGGGAGGCGATTCGCGAGCGGGCCGCCGGTTTCTATGCGTGCTTGTTGTTGTTGGAAGGTGGGTTGGTCGGAGTTTTCTCCGCTTTCGACCTGGTGATGTTCTACGTGTGTTTCGAGTTCACGCTGGTGCCCCTGTTCTTTTTGATTGGCATCTGGGGCGGACCGCAGCGTCGTTACGCGGCGATCAAATTCTTTCTGTACACGTTCGTCGGGAGCATGTTCACGCTGGTCGGGCTCGTCGCGCTGGTAATGGTGACGTCGTCGGCCGGTCTGCGCACGCCGACGTCGATTCCGGCTCTGGCGCACTGGCTGACGGTGCATCCGCTCGAACCGCATTGGCAGGTCGCGCTGTTCCTGGCAATTTCCATCGGCTTCTTGGTGAAGATTCCGGTGTTTCCGCTGCACACGTGGTTGCCGCTGGCGCACGTCGAGGCGCCGACGGCTGGTAGCGTGCTGCTGGCCGGCGTGCTACTGAAGCTCGGAACGTACGGCATCCTGCGCCTGTGCCTGCCGCTGTTCCCTTACGCGTGCGAAACGGTCGGCATTCCGCTGATGGCGGCGCTCGGCGTGGCCGGGATCATTTATGGCTCTTTCTGTGCGCTGGCGCAGCGCGATATCAAGCGATTGGTCGCGTACAGCAGCGTAGCACACCTTGGTTTTTGCGTGCTGGGGCTGTTCGCGCTCAACGTGGCCGGTATGTCCGGTGGAGTGCTGCAGATGCTCAACCACGGACTTTCGACCGGCGGGCTATTCTTGCTGGTGGGAATGGTCTACGAGCGCTACCACACGCGGCAACTCGACGACCTCGGGGGACTTGCGGCACGGTTACCAATAATTGCGCTGACGATGGTGTTCATCGCGATGGCGAGCATCGGGTTGCCGGGCCTGAACGGTTTCATCGGCGAGTTTCTGTCGCTCGCCGGCATGTTCCGGCGCAATTCGGTGTACGCGGTGCTCGGGGCGACCGGCGTTATACTCGGCGCTTGGTATCTGCTCACGATGATTCAGCACGCATTCTTTGGCCCCCTTCGCGAGCCGGCGCACGCTGAGCATCCGATGTTCGATATGAAATTTCGAGAGATCGTTGCCATTGTCCCGATCTGCGTGCTGTGCCTTTGGATCGGTGTGATGCCGCAGCCGATATTGCGGACGATTCGACCGGACATCGACGCGGTGGTGGCGGCGTATGCGAAACCATTTAACATGGAACAGCGCGTGGTCGATCGCGGCCACTTCCGCGGGAGCGGCGGGAATATGAATGTTGTTGCGAGTCGATTCGGTGTGGCCGCCGACTCTAAACCGCCCCTGCCGCAATAGTACAAACAAAACCCAACTCCTGAACACCTGAACGTGCCTTCCTCCATCGAACTAATCCGCAGTACGGCTTCGCTGCTCGTGCCAGAAATCATTCTGCTGGCGACGGCGTGCGTGCTGTTTTTGGTCGGTCCGTTCTTGGTAAGCGATACGGGCGAATCGTCGCCCGGTTTGCGTCATCGTTGGGGAGTGCTTTCGCTCATCGGACTAGGCGTCGCCTGGTTCGCATGGCTACAGCACGGCACGGCCACGATGGAAGGCACGTTGTTCCGCATCGACGCGTTGGCCTGGTACGCACGGCTCCTATCGTTGTCGGCTGGTGTGCTATTGGTGCTGCTGCTGTGGGACCAAATCGATGATAACCATTCGGCCGAAGCGTACGCCTGTTTACTCACGATCCTTGCCGGAACAAGCCTGGTGGCCGCCGCCAATGACTTGGTCACGCTATTTTTGTCGCTCGAGCTGGTGAGTATTCCGACGTACGTAATTCTGTATTTGCCGCGTCGTGATCAGCGGACGAGCGAAGCTGCGCTCAAGTATTTTCTATTGAGCATTTTCTCATCCGCGCTCGTGCTCTACGGAATGAGCTGGCTATACGGCGTGGCGGGCACAACAAACTTGGCCGGCATTCGCGACGTGCTATCGACCCCTACCCGACCACCGCACGCGGGCGAGGGCATGCTGGAGATCGCATTTGCGCTTCTCTTGGCCGGCTTATGCTTCCGCATAACGGCAGTGCCGTTTCACTTTTATGCGCCCGATGTATTCCAAGGGACAACGGCAGCCAACGCGGCGATGCTGTCGGTGGTCCCCAAGGTCGTTGGGTTTGTAGCCTTGATTCGCCTTATTCCTTTAAGCGGCGCGACTGAAGGTTGGGGCAATTGGGTGCCGGACCATTCCGATATGTTGCTGCTGGCCGTACTGGCCGTGATTACGATGTTCGTCGGCAACTTGATGGCGCTGCGGCAGCGGCATCTCTATCGGCTGATGGCATACTCCAGCATCGCGCACGCCGGGTACATGCTGATCGGTCTGACGGTCGGCGACACTATGCCTGTAAACGGGCGGGAAGCTGTTTTGTTTTATCTGGCTGTTTACGGATTGATGACCGTCGGCGTATTCGCGCTGCTGAGCGCGGTGGGGAATAAAGTGAATGGGGAAGGCGGAAGAGGGAAGGGGGATGTAGGATTTTCTTCAATGCTGCCTGCGCCTTGCACCACATTGGATGATATTCGGGGTCTGAGTCGTTCGCTGCCATCGGTCGCGCTGCTGTTGGCCATTTGTCTGTTCAGTCTCACTGGTTTGCCGCCGACCGCTGGGTTTTTGGGCAAGCTCAATTTGTTCTTCGCTGCGTGGTCGAACAACTCGAATATTGGATATGGACTGGCGATCATATTGGCCGTTAACGCGGCAATTAGCGCCTGGTACTACCTGCGGATCGTGGCACTTATGTATCTCGAACCTGCGGCTTCGGATGAGGAAAGCGGGCCCCGACGAATCGTCCTGGCGCCGTGGCTGGCGGGTGCCGTATGTGCAATCGTTACGATCGTCATATTCTTCGCACCGCAGTGGCTGTGGAGCAGCCTCCGGTGAGCGGAGGATCGGTCGCAAGTACCGGCCTATTGCTGCATTTGCGGCAGCCAACTAGACTGAATAAGTGATGTAAGTTGCCGCCGCCATTGTGTCGCAACCCGGAACAGCACTTCTACTTACAACCAGCGGCGTCGGGCGGCAGCCCTGATCCCCGTAAACGACATCTTTGCGCAATTGCCGGCGAAAATGAGGCCGCCGTAGTTGCTAATTGTAGCGCTGTTTTTCGTCCCACGTATCGGTTAAAACCTGCGAAGGGGCGGCGCATGCGTTTTTTTCACCGTTCGTTCTGCCATGCACACGGACACTTGTGAACTATGTTGACATCGCTTTTCCTTAAACTGACCTACGTCGGGGCCGAGTGGGTCCTGTGGCTGCTGTTGGCGGTGAGCATCGTGAGCATCGCGCTGATGGTGGAACGGTGGCTGTACTTCTTTCGTACCGATATCAATTTTGACGAGCTGGCCGCTCGGTTAGATGAACAACTGCGTGCGCGGAATTTACAGGGCGCGTGGTCGCTGGTGAAGGACAATCATGCGACTTCGATCGAAACGGCGGTGGTCGCGGCGGGGCTGATCGGATTGCGAAACGGCGCGCATGCGGCGGCCGAGGCGATGCAAAGCGTGAAGGCCCGGATGCGCCCCGTGCTGGATGCCAATCTGTCGATCCTGGCCACGATCGGCGCCAATGCTCCATTCGTGGGGCTGTTGGGAACGGTGCTGGGCATCATCAAGGCGGCGCACCAGATTACGGCCGAGGCCGCCCAAAGCAGCCCGAATGCCGTTATGTCTGGCGTTTTCGAGGCCTTGGTGGCGACGGCCGTGGGCTTGTTCGTCGCCATTCCGGCGGTCGTGGCATACAATTTGTTCCAGCGACGGGTGCGGAAGCGGATCGCTCAGGTCGATTCACTAGCGCACATGATCCTTTCCAACGCGCGGATCGAAGCGCCGCGAGCGGCGGCGCCAGCGGCGACCGGAACTCCAACTAGGGTGGCGTGATGGCAGGCAATCTGGCGGCCGGATATTCGGACGAGGAAGACGGCGCTCTGAGCGCGATCAACGTCACGCCGCTGGTGGACGTCACGTTGGTGCTCCTCATCGTGTTCATGATCACGGTGCCGGTCATCGTGGGCAGCGCCCGCGTGAAGGTAGACGTGCCGCAAACGACGTCGGTTGAGTCCGACCCGGAAACACAATTGCCGCTCATATTTGCGTTGAAGCGCAACGAGGAAGGAAAGGCCACATTATATCTCAACGACAATCCCGTCACGGAAGCCGAAGTGCGGAAGACTTTCAGCGGCGATAGAAAGTTCAACCAAGATCAGCAGGTGTCTCTTTCGGCCGATCGAGGGATTGCGTATGGGGAGGTCATGAAGGTCGTCGATTTGTTGGAGTCGTTGGGACTCAAAAAACTTTCGCTCGATACGCGGCACGTTGAGGCGCCGCGTTAGCGCTCCTCATGTCTCCCAATCACGAATTCGAAGCGCAACGGTTGCCGGGCGACGGCTTCGCGTGGGGAAATGCGCCGCTCGTCGTTCCGCAGGCGCCGCCCGCCGCACCGAGCGAAGCGACCCCGCCGGCGCCGAATTCTGCGCTTCCCAATGCCTTGGCACCGCCGCCGCGTCCACCTTCGGCGGTTAGCCGCGCGTTCCGCGGTACGAGCCGCGGCGTTATCGCCATGGTGCAGCGCTTCACATTGCCGCAGGATAATGCGCCGACTGACTTGTTGGGCAAGCTTGTCTCATCGACGCCGCCTTGGCTGATTAGCCTGATTGTGCACTTCAGCTTGATGATCTTCCTGGGTTTGCTCGTGCTGAAAGTAAACTCGGTGCAGAAGAAGGACACGATTGTTGAAGTGGATCTTTCGAAGCAGAGCGACCACGAAATCTACGCGGAGAAGTTGGGCGAACAATTGACGGATCCATCCGCTACGTTTTCGAGCGACGGCCTTGAGCCGTCGAAAGACGCGATGGCGGCGCTAACGACTCGCGATGATTTGCCGATGGTCGAACATCCGCTGATGGGACCACCGGTGCTCGAGCCGTCGCCGCATGGCACATTGCCGGTCGGAACGGTACCGACGCCGGTGATCAGCCCGGCATTTTCCGGCCGCGAGGAAGGCTTCAAAAAAACACTCGTCAAAGCGTACGGCGGCACCGCGCTGACCGAAGACGCCGTGAAGGCTGGTTTGGCGTGGCTGGCGCGGCAACAGCGGTCGCGCGGTTCCTGGAGCATGCGGGGGCCCTTCAAAGGCGGCTCGCCGATCGAGAACGAGGAAGCGGCCACCGCCATGGCACTCCTGGCGTTTCAAGGAGCAGGGTACACGCCGGCCAGCCAACCGAGCGATCCATTCACGCGGGTTGTCATCCGCGGATGGAAATGGCTGTTGCGCAATCAGCAAAGCGACGGCCACTTTTTCGCCAACCTCATTCCGGAACAGGAACAACTTTATACGCAAGCGCTATGTACGATCGCGCTTTGCGAACTCTACGGAATGACGCACGACGAGTCGTATCTGGGACCGGCACAAAAGGCGGTGGATTACTGTGTCAAAATACAAGCGCCCGAGGGTGGTTGGCGCTATATACCGGGCCAGGACAGCGACATGTCGGTGACGGGTTGGTTTGCCATGGCGCTGCAAAGCGCGCGGATGGCGGGAATCGAAGTGCCGAGCCCCACGTTCGCCCGCATCAGCAAGTTTCTCGACACGGTGCAGCGCGACGGGGGCGCAACGTATGCCTACCAATTCAACGCCGGAGCGACGAAGCCGCTGACGGCCGAGGGCTTGCTGACCCGCCAATATTTGGGTTGGGCGCACGATGATGCGCGGTTGCGCCGCGGCGTCGATTTCCTGCTCGCCAACTTGCCGAATTGGAACGACCGCAACGTGTACTATTGGTACTACGGCACGCAGGTTTGCCACCACATGGAGGGCAAAGATTGGCAGAAGTGGAACGGCGTGACGCGGCAACTGCTGCCTGAGCATCAAGAGAAGCGCGGTGCGGAACGGGGCAGTTGGGAGCCAAATGGCGATCGTTGGGGCGGATCGGCCGGGCGGCTGTACGTAACGTGCCTGTCGATCTACGTACTCGAAGTGTACTATCGCCATTTGCCGCTGTATCAGCATGGGATGCTGAGCCGGTGATCGACGGGGCAGTAGTCGACACCCGCGCGGTACACCACCGTGAGTGGCAGTAGATTCGGCGTG
>DASZZA010000055.1:0-15461 GCA_035545135.1 Lacipirellulaceae bacterium
CGCTCGGTGACGCGGCACCTTCGACTGTGCGAGAGCCGCCTTCCGCTTCACACCGGCTCAAGGGACATACGGACTTAGTCCAGGAGCGTTGGGCGGTGGCCGTCGTGACCGGCACAATGTATTGCAATACGCGCTACATTGTGCTATATGAGTATCAGCTTGGGAGTGGTTCCATGTCTCGTGTCTCCGAACGCAAGGAATATCCGTTGTCGATGCGTCTGCCGGAAGCGGACATCGCCATCATTGACCGCGCCGCCGGTCTGCGCGGGCGTTCACGCACGGATTTCGTGCGCGAGGCCGCTGTGCGGGCGGCGGAGGATGTGCTGATGGAGACCATCCCGATCCGCATGAGCCAGGGGGGATTCGACGAATTTCTCCGGGTCGTTGCCGGGCCGCCCAAGCCCGTGCCGGAAATGGTGGAGCTGGCGCGCCGGCGAGCGCCTTGGGAAACGGGCAAACGGAAGGGCAAGAGCTGAACCTTGGCCCTGTCCGCGCCGGAGCCGCTGACGGCGGCGCATGATTTGGCGCTGTTTTCCTGCGGCAAACCGGCGTTGGACCACTGGCTGAAGAGGCGTGCGTTGTCGAATCAGCAGAAGGGATTTACCGCCGTTGTCGTGGTCCACGACGAAGGTCGCGTGGTCGGCTATTACGGCTTGGCGCCGACCGCGGTGGCCCCCAGCACACTCCCACGTTCGATTCGGACAGGACAGCCGCCTGACCCCGTGCCCTGTCTGCTGCTGGGGCAGCTCGCGACGGATCTCGATTGGGCCGGCAAAGGCATCAGCACCGGCCTCGTCAAGCATGCGCTCGAGCGCTGCGTCGCGGCAGCCGAACTGGTCGGCGGACGCGCCCTGATGGTCAACGCGGTCGACGAGGAAGCGGCGGCCTTCTGGCACCGGCGCGGCTTCCTCCCGTCGAAGGATGACGCCTTCATCCTGTATCGTTCGATTGGGGACATTGCCGCGTCCCTTGCGCAGGCAGGCGCATCGGAATGACTCAGCCCCGCCAGGTTACCAAAGAAAGTGCCGAAACGCGCAAGTCTTTGCGCGACGCCGTTGTACGATCGGACGCGCCAACACCGCAAGAAATGGCCGACGACCTCCCGTCCTTAGCCGAAGATACGGGTCGGATTCTCATTGCCGTTACTGGCACCGACCTGGATTCTGACAGCGCTCATCATCGTGCAATCGGTGGCCAACAGCGCTATCATGAAAGAGGTCGTCGTCCAGAACCGCAGGAACATGGCTCGGCTCGGAGAACCCGAGTTGACGCTTGTGAAGCGCGGCGATCCCGACCCTCGGCTGGTCGAGCTGGTCCATATTCTGGCCCGCCAAGCGGCACGAGAATGGTACGATCACCTTGTCGAGGAGCGCGACAGGAAGCGCCCCTAAGCCTGCTGGAGGCTGCTTCATGAAGGTCGCGCTTTACGCCCGTTACTCGTCCGATCAACAGCGCGACGCCTCCATCGCCGATCAGTTTCGGGTCTGCCGGAACTATGCCGAGAAGCAGGGCTGGCAGATCGTCGAGGAATATTCGGATCACGCGATCTCCGGCGCTTCGCCGCTGCGCGCCGGCGTGCAGTCGCTCATCGAGGACGCGCAGCGCGGCCGCTTCCAAATCGTGCTGGCCGAAGCGATGGACCGGCTCTCGCGCGACCAGGAGGATATTGCCGGCTTCTACAAGCGGATGGTCTATGCCGGCGTGAAGATCATCACCTTGTCAGAAGGCGAGGTCACGCATTTGCATGTCGGCCTCAAGGGCACGATGAATGCGCTCTTCTTGAAGGACCTGGCCGACAAGACACGCCGCGGTCAGCGCGGCCGCGTGGAGTTGGGCAAGTCGGGAGGTGGCAATTCCTACGGCTACGATGTCGTCAAGCAGTTCGCCTCGAATGGAGAGCCGATCCGCGGCGACCGCACGATCAATGTGGCTGAGGCCGAGGTCATCCGCCGAATTTTTCGGGACTATGTGGCCGGTAAATCGCCGAAGCGGATTGCGACCGAGCTGAACAAGGAGGGCATCCGCGCGCCCAATGGCGGCGATTGGGGGTTCAGCACGCTCAACGGTAATGCCAAGCGGGGCAACGGCATCCTCAACAACGAGATGTATATCGGCCGCATGGTCTGGAACCGGCAGCGGTTCATCAAAGACCCAGACACCGGCAAGCGCCAGGCGCGGCCAAACCCGGAATCGGAGTGGGTGGTCCAGGACGTGCCGGAGCTGCGCATTCTCGATGACGAACTCTGGACCGCCGCCAAGGCGCGTCAGACTGCGATCAAGATCAGGCGTGGCGATGACGGCCGTGAAGCCGAGAACCATTTCCGTGACCGGCGACGGCCTAAATATCTCTTCTCCGGCCTGACGAAATGCGGCTGCTGCGGTGGCGGCTACGCCATGATCTCGGCCGATCTGGTCGGATGCTCGACCGCACGGAACAAAGGCACCTGCGACAATCGGAAGAACATCCGGCGCGACCGCCTCGAAGAGCGCGTTCTGAATGCACTCCGGCATCACCTGATGGACCCGACGCTGTTCAAGGAATTCTGCGACGAGTTCACGCGCGAGATGAACCGGCTGCGGATGGAGGGTCGTGCGTCGATCGATGCCGCAAAGGCGGAACTCGGGCGGCTCGAACGTCAGATCAAGGCTACTGTGGATGCCATTGCTGACGGAATGTACCACCCTTCCATGAAGGAGAAGATGAGCGGCCTAGAAGCTCGGAAGACGGAATTGGAGTCGTTTCTGGCCGAGGCCGAGGAACCGCCGCCGCTTCTGCATCCCGGTATGGCCAACCACTACAGGGCTAAAGTCAGCGAGCTTTATGACGCACTCCACGAGGAGACGGAAGCCAAGCGCCTCAAGGCCGGGGAGGTTCTTCGGTCCCTGGTGAAGGAAATCATCCTGACGCCGGAGGAGGGGGAGTTGCAGATCGATGTGCGCGGCGATCTGGCGGGAATCCTGGCGGTTTCCCTCAAAGCGAAAACCCCGACCGCAAGGGCCGGGGGATCGCAAGTTGAGATGGTTGCGGGGATAGGATTTGAACCTATGACCTTCAGGTTATGAGCCTGACGAGCTACCGGGCTGCTCTATCCCGCGATAAAATATGACAATTGGTGGAGCATATTTAAGGTATTATTTAAAATCAATGGCCTGCTTACTAGGCAAGAACTTTGTGTTGGCGCGCCGTAACGGATTATGCTGGCTTTAGACAACCAATAAACCATTGTTTTGTGCCTATCATGTGCCACCAGGCTTTTTCGGGACGGTCAATACGACCGGACTATCTGGCGGGTAGAATCCGTGGTCGATGGAACCTGAGCGGCGTTCGCTCGGCCATGTGTTGCACCAAAGGCAGGACCACGCGAGGTTGCTGAGGTCGTTGCCACCACCGCCGAACCGCCATCTGACATGCTCCAGGCTGCCGACGCGCCGGCCAATTTGTGCCCATGCGACAGGTGCGCCAGTCGGGCTTGAGGGACGGCTTTCGACAGCAAGCGACCCGCAATGCGCGCAACGACCACGAGCAGCGTCTATGACGTTCCACACATCTTGGGCGGTGAGTCGAGTAGCCGGGGCTTCGGACAGTAGGCGCTTGCGATTGGCCTTCTTCGCAGCCTGCGCGCACCGGGCCATCCTGGCGGCACGATCGACGCGAGCAAGATAATCTTCCCACGAGGCATACATAGGCGCGGGTACAGCGAGCGTCGGGCCACCAGGCATTTGCCACCGTGACAAGTCCGGCGTTGGCCCGTCTCGAACGCCTACGCGGCAGATGGCACCCGCATCCCGGAGCATATTAAGCCAGGGGCCCAGCGGTGCGTATGCCGCTACACGGCAAATGATCCCACGTCGCGCAAAATCGTGGATCAGATCGCTAACCGCTCCTGCGGCGTCGTCCCGGGTAGCAGCGGCGATGGCGACTTTCCTGTCTGGCGAGAGGAATACATAACGGCCGTCAATAACCCGGTAGGCGATCTCAACAGTCTGGTAGCTCGTCTCTGTCATGTGGTCGCGCTACGCAGCTCCACGGCGTCCTTGACCCGCGATGGGCTGGCAACCTTGCCAGAGTTCAGCCGTCAAAGCCGTCCAGTAATCAACATTCCCAAACGCTACAAGACTATACGCTCGTAATCGCGCGTTCGATGAAGACCTATGCGTCGGGCCACATGCTTCCTTTCTCGGGGCGTTTGATGGGCGGCTACAGTCTGATTGGTCTTGTCCACTGGCGCCGCAAGGTCCTCCGCTGTCTCCTTCTGGCTACGGTGGCCCTACTTGCTTATTGGCAGTTAACTTCTGGCTCCGCGGGCTGGCAAAGCGGCCGCGTGACCGAAAACAGCCAGCGCGACGAGCCTAATGCGCGATCAGCCTCTCACTCCCACGGCTTATGCGAAGATCCGATTTACGCTAAGGCAGACGCCCTCGGACATTTCTATCTCGATGGGGTGGCCAACGGCGTTCGGTTTGATTTTCTAATCGATACCGGCGCAACCGATATTGTTTTTCCGCGGTCCGCTGCCACGCCCATGCGCTTAGCCTCCTTACGCTTTACCGCTCGCACCTCAACCGCTGGCGGTACCGTAATGAATGCACCTGTGAACCTCACCCACCTCGACATCCGTGGGCTGGAACTTCGCGATGTTGGCGCATTCGTCAACAGTGGCGGTTTGGACATTCCGTTGCTGGGCATCAACTGGTTAAGGCGTTTCAGTGTCATCGAAATAAAGAGAGATGTTCTCATTCTCTGTCGGTAAGTACGCGCCGTCCACAGGCTTCGGGCAAGTTAGACTAACGCTGGAATCTGGAGATCGCCGCGCGAAACATTACTAAATGAGCAACCATGATCGCTTTCATTCGCTTTCGCCGAAACCCTTTAGTGGGTTAGATCATGCTCATGCCATTCTCACGAATTCCAATTTCACGCGCCGTGATAAGCGTAGGCCGCCCAGACAATCGGTGATGAAGCCAGCAGCCCCAGCTGCCGCCACGTCTCCGCATCTATCGTCGGGATTCGTTGTTCGCCTTCCGAGGCCTCTTCGAGCTTAACGTCGCGCAACTCTCCCGCTTCTACCTCGGCGAGCCCCCGCAGCCATAACACTGCTTTGCGCAGGGCAGCCGCCGGCCGCATTGGCTCGTCGTTGGGCTCAGTACCCTGCAAGTGGTGTGTGTAAAATTGAGGCATCAGCAAAGCCGTCGGACCGTCCAGTACGCTCCAAAAAGTGGCTGCCACCCCCGGTGCACCCGCCTGCAGAAAAGCTGCGGGTAATCCAACAAACTCATCCGGTTGGTGCTGCACGTCGACGACCCCGCTCTCGCACGCCGACAATACGGCCAGCCGACAATTCGGTAGCCGCAAATCACGCACGATCTGCATCACCGTCAGCCGCGCGTCGCCGGCTAGCTGTAACCCAGATCGCTCTGGTTTCTCGCCATTAAACCCGCCGTGACAGGACAAGTGCACATATCCGGCGCCGCCGGCTTCGGTCAATATTCGCTCGACCGTGGCTGACTGACCGGCGTGGACCGACACCGCCTTTCCATGTAGCGCGAATACCTCCGCAAGCTTTCGCATCTCTAGCGCATCAGAAAACGGCAGGGCGTCTCTGCTGCCAGCCATCGGATTAAATACGCCGAACAGACTGTCGTTTTGTCCAGCGGATCCATCTTCTCGCCGCTGCGCCAATCGCTCCTGCGCCGTCTGCAGCGCATAACCACTCGGCGCATATCGGATTACATAATCATCCAAAATGCAGCGACCGTCCCGCGGACCCGCTGCATGCAATGGCAGTAGAACCAAGTCGCCCTGCGGCAACAGCACGAGCTCCGCACCCGGTTCGATGCCTAGGTCCCCTAACCGTCGCACGATCGGCCCCACAACGTCGTGCCAGAGGTGTTCCAGCACATCCTCGAGGACCGCATTCGATGCGACTAGAACGCTCATGAATTCGGAAACACTTTTCCCACTCCGCGGGATCGCGCCATAGGCTGTTACCCAACGGATCAGCAGGTTGCGTAGCGTCGGCCGGCTCGCCCCCGGCAGCCGAACATGATGCAGCTCGACAACCTGCTTGACGCCAGCGGGAAGTATGTATGCTCCGCCGCACTCTTCCGCAGCCGCCAGCAACACGATCGCGCCGCCCGAGGGCGGCAATGCCGCCAACGCTGGCGTATCCAATGAAGGCACTGGACGGTAGCCAGCCGCGTCGTGCGCGGCGTCCAGCTCCCGCTCTGCTTCAGCCATCGATGCCTCCCAACTGAGCACTCGTCCCGGATTGGAACCTTCTTCGGGCAGCGGTGGGTTGGCCCGCAGCTGCGCCAAAGACTGTTGGGCCGCCCTGATCGCGCTGCGTCTCTGCGGCGGTAATCCAGCAAGCCAAATCTCGTCGAGCGCCAACGCCTCCCGTAAGGCCAGAGCCCGGCCCCGCTCCAACGTTGCGACCGCGGTCTGGTGCTGGCCCAGCGCCGCTTCGAGCAAGGCTAGTCGCGCGGCCAGATTCTGACTGACCTGCGCCGCCGTATCGCGCGTCTCCGTTCCCGTTCCTGTGGCCATCAAGCGTTCCCGCAAGTCCAGCGCCACGCGCCAGGCAGCACGCGCAGGTTCCATTCTCCCGCGTTCCAATTGTAACGATCCTAATGCCGCCGCTGCGCCGAGGGCAGTAGTGGCATCGGTCCTACGCAGAACCGCAATTGCACTCTCAAAGTGGGCAATCGCCCGCGTTTGGTTATCGCCTCGATTGCCACGTTCTCGCTCTTGGTAAGCAATCCCAAGATTGTTCTGCACCTGAGCCCGTAATTGTGGGTCAGTCTCCGGTGTAAAAACGGTAAGCGCCGCCTCGTAACAGGCGATCGCGCAATCCTGGTTCTCGTCTCTTCTGCCACGCTTTCTCGAAGAATAGGCATTACCGAGATTTAGCTGCGTCTGAGCCCACTCTTGGGCGTCCGCTTCATGGGTGCGGACCAGCAGTGCTGCCTCAGAGCAGGCGATCGCCCTTTCTAGATTTTCGTCTCGATCACCCAGAAGACGCAGTCTGTAAACGTTACTTAGACTGTGCTGCGTCAGGGCCCAGCCGTGCGCATCAGCGTCACGCGTAATAATGCTCAGAGCCGCTTCAAAGCAGTGGAGCGCTCGCTCTTGGTTCTCGCTAGGATCGCCGCGCAGGCGCTGCCAATACACGTTCGCAAGGTTGTTCTGCGTCTCAGCCCAGCGCCGCGGATCTGTCTCGCGGGTACGGATGCTGAGGGCTTTCTCGAAGCAGGCGAGTGCCCGCTCTTGGTTGTCGGCGCGATCGCCGCGAACGCGCTTGCGATAGGTAGTACCGAGATGGTGCTGTATCCAGGCCCAACCATGCGGATCGATTTCAGGGGTTGAAACGCTTAGTGCGGATTCAAAGCAAACGAGCGCTCGTTCTTGATTCTCACTGTGATCACCACGCATTCGCTGGGCATATGCATTACCCAAATTATCCTGTATTTGGGCCCAACCATGGGGATCGAGCTCCCGAGTTGAGACGGTCAGTGCCGCCTCAAAGCATGCAATCGCCCGCTCCAGATTCTCAGCGCGATCACCGTGGGCCCGCTGGCCGTAGACGCTACCGAGATTGTTCTGCCAGCCAGCCCAAGCTCGCGCGTCCACGTCACGGGTAAAAACATTCAGAGCCGTCTCGAAATTTGCGATAGCCGCCTCTTGGTTTTCGCGACGATCCCCACGAACTCGCTCCAGATAGAGACTACCGAGATTGCCTTGCGTTCGAGCCCAACCCTGTAAATCCGCCTCCGGGGTGGAAACACTCAGAGCCGCACTGTAACACGCAAACGCCCGCTCCTGGTTCTCGCCACGATCGCCCCACACGCACTCCCGGTACACGTTCGCGAGTAGATCCTGCATGGCAGCCCAACTTTGCGTATTGGCCTCGCGCGTCAAAACCGTTAGTGCCAGTTCACAGGAGTCAATTGCTCGCTTCTGGTTCTCTCCGCGATCGCCGCGAAGGCGCTGCGCCCAGAGCGCCGCTGCGAGACCATACACTCGTGCCAGATCTACAGAGCTTTTCAGCTTCCATAGCACCGGAAGAGGCTCAAGAGCCGCAAGGGCTGCCTCTCGTATCTCATCCAGATCAGCTTGCGAGGATCCCATCAACGCAGAGAGCACAAGCCCGCGCGAAACGGACAAAGCCGCCCCGAGCACCCCTTCGCTGGAGAACTGCGTCGCGAGATGCTCCGCCACCCTCAAAAAAGCGAGCGGATCGGTATTGGCTGTCGAAGCACTCGCCCCACCGACTTCAAATGCACCACCTCCGAACCCGGCCTTTCCCGCCTCTTGGCGGCACAGCTCCAGTACCCTCCTCGCAACCGCCAGACGTTGCCATTCACCCTCGTTGTTAATTGTTTCCTGGCACCGCGCAAGTTCGGCATCCACTTCCGGCGACAACAACTCCGGGTGGGCACCAATCAGATCGGCCATGGACGGATCCATAGCAATCTGCGTCTCGCCTTCACGCTCAACCAGTCGGATCGCCGCCATAAACTGATCGATTAGGCTAGGAACGCGGTTATCATCTGCTGTCATCTCGACACCTGATCGCGCTTGGAAGCCTCGCCGTGCGAAATCCGCTGGACCGGTCTACACGGACCTAGTCGCACCGCCATACCACACTCCAGATCCAGTGCGGCGACCTCCAGGAATTTTCGAGAAAAAACCAAGCGGCGCGGCTGTTTTAGCTGAGAAGCAACTCTTGTCCTGTTGCCAATGGTGCCGCCTAGGCTAATCGAGTGATGAACCCGTCGCCTTTTGTTTTCGTGTCGAACTCGGCCGCACTGGCGTCTTCGGTTGCCGACGAGAATTAGGCGCAACAGAGATGCTGCTACCGACCTCGCGACCGCTGAGTGTGGAGACTTCAGCTGCGATCGCATCCATCGCGGCCTTGTGATCATCGGATGGAAACAGGTGCCCATAGCGGTCCATGGTGATCTGTAGGCTGCTATGTCCGGCGAATGTCTGGACTGTCTTCGGAGTGAGCCCGGCTTCGATCCAGCATGAGATTGCGAAATGCCGTAGCGCATGCCAGTTAAAATAGCGTGGCGCCGGTGGATAATGACTCGGCGCTTCCTGATGCAACCTCTGTAATTTAGCGAAGAGTGGCAGATAGCTACGTTTCATCATGTTGTCATGGTTTTCAAACCCGCCCTTGGTGTTCGGAAACACGAGGTCGCCGCCCTTCTTAGTTTTCGCTCGCAGCTTCCATGCTTTGAGAACGGTGACAACAGAATTTCCAAGCGGCACAGAGCGCATTCCGGCGGCGGTCTTGGTGACATCCTCATCGCCGTAAATATCGACCCGGGCTTCGATCTTCACCTCGCCCTTATCGAGATTGAGGTGACGCCAGCGGAGAGCGTGCAGTTCTCCAGCCCGCACGCCGGTGGTCGAGGCAAACACCAGCTTCACCCGGAAATCGGGATCGGCGGCATCGATCAGTTGCCGCATTGCTTCTTTGGCTGGCGGCGTAATCCGCTTGACGCCTTCATCGCGCCGCCTGATTACCCGAACCCCGCGCGCAACATTGGACGCGACGAGGTCAAGACCGATGGCGTGGTCGAGAAGCAGCTTTAGGGTTTCAAGGATTTTTCGGGTGGTCACCGGCGAAACACCCGCCGTCCGCAACGCATCTCGAAATTCGACGACGCGGCCTGCCGAGAGCTCGCGTAACGTGACTGTACCAAGGCCCTGCTCGAACCGCCGCAGCCGTGACGGCCAACGGTGTCCGGCGTGGCGTTCCGGGTTGGGGCAGATGTAATTCCTGATGTGGCCTTCGTAGACCTTGTAATTGTGGCGAGTCATCTGCTCGCCCCGCTCCATCCGAGCCTCGCAATCGGCGAGAAACAGGTCGGCGGCGGCCGTCACGGTCACCTTGGCGGCGTTCGCGCGGTAGGAGCCCGCCTTAAGCTGCCCTTCGATATCAGTACGGAAGGCTACGGCTTCGCGTCGGCTTAGAAACTGGACGCGTTGCCGCGCGCCCGAGGGGTCTAGGAAATCGACGATCCAGGCCACGCCGATTTCCCCGCGGGCAGTCGTCCACTGACGTTTGCGAATCGAGGCCATGGGCCTCCGCCCTTCACTCTTCCGGCAATTGGCGTAAGAGAGATGAGGGCCATGCGGCCGCCCTCAGCCCGAGGCACACACCGCGTGCGCCATCATTCGTAATTATTGCGAATGATGTTGAACGTCAAGATCATTCGCATATATTACGAATGAAGGGCTGAGATCTGAGGGAAAGATGACGCCCGGGGAATTGGTGAAGGCAGTGGCCGAAGTGCTGGGAATGCCGGAAATGAACGTGATCTACTATGACCGCAAGCTCGTCGAGGCGGGCCTACGCTCGAAGCACGGCCGCGGGCGAGGCGCCGCTCACGTAACGTCTCGGGACGCTGCCCACCTGCTCACCAGCATTCTCGGCAGCATGCAGGTGAAAGACGCGGTCGCAACGGTACGCCGCTACAGCGCGACGCGACCAGAAGGCGGTACCGCGGCGCAGAAACGGTACGCGGAGCTCGGTTTGGCGGAACTTGCCGCCCTACCCTCAGATCACAGTCTCGTCGATGCTTTGGAAGCTCTGATCATCGCTACGGTGAGCGGATCACTCCATCAGCGGCGGCCTGAAACGGGGTGGGCCCGAAGCTCAACCCCAACAGTAGCGCCAGACGTCGAAGTGTGGGCGCTCGCGCCAGGCACAGTTGCCGAAATTCGCATCAGCGGCCTGAAGCCGGAGATGATCGCCATCGTCCGTTATGGCCGACCGACCCCATGGGACGGCGGGCGCAAGCCGAGCAAGGCGCAGCTAGACGCGTGGGAGAAGGAAGCCAAAGAAACAGGCCTCCTCGGCGACCTGGAAACCCAGCGCCGGATCACGACGCGGACTCTGGTGCATGTAGCACAGGCCCTCTCGGCCTCAGTGGAGAACTGAAGATGAATGGCGGCACGTCAACCACCGAACTCGCCGGGGACCTTCTGAGGGGCGCGGAGCAAATCGCGCTCTTTGTGTTTGGCAGCACTGACGAATGTTACAAGCGTAAGATCTACCACTGGGCCGAAACATCCCGAATACCGTTCTTCAAACTCGGATCGATGATTTGTTGTCGCCGTTCGACACTCCTCAACTGGATTTCGAATCAAGAGGCCATTCCGAACAAGTGAAAGACTATTACCCCCTTTGCGTACACTAAGGGCTGGTGATTTCCACCGTCTCTAGAAAACATCCCTGGAGGTGGATGATTGGCGCGTTCGCGCTGGCGGACCCTAATTCCCTACTAAGAAAACCGATCGCGCGATATCTGCTCGGCCATCCTTCCGGCGCTGAAATAACCAATGAGCTAGCTGCTTCAATGTCGTTGTTTGGAGACCCTTGCGTTCATCTACCAACTTCTCGTGCAACACTGTCGGAAGCCGTTCTTGCGTCAACACAAGCACCACTTGGTGCTTCCCATGAGCGGTGACACCGACGTTCAGCGAGCCACCGACAGAAGGTATTTCCAAGACATGCGAGGTGCGAGGAAACGTTTCAATCCCCTGGAAAGCCTTGCTTTCTCGAAAACCTGGAAGCCAACTCTGATAACCGTTGTCGTCACCACTAAAAAGATAAACGTGCCTGCCTCTCCAGCGTTGGCCCATCGTCCCGGTAGGGGCAGTAAAGATGACCCTAAAGCGATCGCCGGGTGAAAGCCTCGTATCTTCGGTAACCTCAAAGGCAACATCGCTAGGACCACTTTGCCGCATGCTTAACCCCAACGGCAGAACTGGCACGATACTCCCCGTTATGGGCGCCGATTCGATCAGCGTATCCCAGGAGACGGCGACTGCTTCATGCTTTTGCTCGAAGACGTCAAAATTATCATACCTAAACGAAAGAAGATCGATTCTGAATATTTCTTCTAGCATAGGACCAATCCGAGAAAACTTCTTAATACTTCCCGTTTTTCGCCATCTACTTATTTCCGATGTATCAATGCGAAGCACTGCAGCTAACGTTTCTTGATTATACACGCGCACGAGACTCCCGCGATTATCGTGGCCCGAGCCGCCGGCAATCTCTTGAAGATAATCCAGCTTTTCCACAAGATCCACAACATGGCAAATACCTCTATCTGTCTTGCGCCTTTTGTTTGTGACCTCCATTTTCATCCCCTCAATAGCGGTCGACCGAATTTTTGATTCTCCATTCACTCGAATCATTGAAAATACATTGCCTTTAATTACTCTCAGATCGAATGAACGAGAGCACCAATAACTCTTCTCCTCTTGATTTACGTTACTCGCTCCCCGTCTGGGAACTTGGGCTGGCGAAACGCACGCTGAATGGTTTGCTAGACCAGAAAATTCAATACGTCGGGCAATTAGTAGAAAGGTCGGAGCGGTCCCTCCTCGGGCTAGGCAACATAGGACGAGCAGGAATTGAGCAGATCAAATCTAGCTTAGCGGCGCGTGGACTTTCTTTAGCAACAACGGTTCTGGGTCGCGCGCGCAGCGACGAGGATTTCATTGCACAGCTTGCTGCCAACGAGAGAGGGGCTCTCGAATTGGATAAAGCAATATTAGCCGGTCGACTAGCACCGGCCGCTCTGCAACAGGGGATGGGAGTATTGGCAGAGGCAATTGAGTGTCTCAGCCAGCAGGCCTTTCGGCAGGATCTCAAGGCGTTGGTCGGGCGGTATAAGCGGCGCCTAGCGCAGGACCCACAGTGATCTCGCGTGCGGTCTCCCACTGGTCGGGTGATCCCCTGAACTAGCGCCAATCTGTCACGCATTACGATGCAGGTTTTCACCCGCTTAGTGCGGTCGATGCTGCAACATTTTTGCAAGTCTTTGCAACACGGCTGGGGAAAGATCGTGGCGGAATGCCGGCGCCTACGAAGGAGCCGGTTCAGATGATATCATCGTTGCAAAGTGTGCTGCACTACATCGGCACGAACCTGGTACCCCGCCTGTCTCCGTCTGGCCGCTTCCATAAATCAGCTCCTCGCCTAGTGAATGAGGTAGCTCACCACCCCTTGAGAACCGGCGAGGTGGTCCGGTTCTATCGCGTCCAATTCAGTCACCGCCCACTCGTTGGAACGGGTTGCATCGTAGGCCCCGTTGATGGGGTTCCGGACTGCTACTTTGTCCGTGTCGGAGACGGGGAACAGCTTCAAAGACGCTTCGTTCATGCCGGACCGTGGCAGGACGAGTCAGATGAAATTTTAGCCGCTCTCCTCGACCACTGGCGGGCGAGCATCGATCCGACGCTGCTCACGACATTTGGCCCACTGGGCCAACGGATTGAGCCGGGCAAGTGATGGACACATCGCTGCGCCTCTTAGCTTGGCAACCTTTCGCTAAATACAGCGTCCCCGCGCGTACGCTGCCCGACTGGTCTGCGCCGCTGAGCCGGCCACCGTAATCCGGCAGGGGCACTCCCTGCGAACTCATCCAATCCCTCAGCATCAACCGGATGCGCGCGTCAGCTCTCACGCGCGCGAATGAAGGAACTCGTTCAATGCAGCGCTTCGATCCTGAGCATCCGAAGGGTGGCGGAAGTACCTACCCGAATATCCCTCACCTGGCTAAGTCCGCCGTGTTCGGTCACGACGGTTGCGAGACCACTAAAGCAGCGGCGGCAAATTACTTTTCCTCAGCTCATCCGACGGCCGGTGCCGAAATTGCCGCCGCGATCGCCGCGAAACGGATAGCCGAACTCGAACCCGAAGAGCGGCAGCTCCGACGCAGGAAGAACCGGACGCTCCCTACGCGCGAGATCATCACCTGCGAGCGGGTGGCAAAGCCGTCCTGGGTGCATCTGGGTGTGCCGGTAGTTCTGCTCGCGTTTGCCTTGTTCGGCCTTTACCTCAGCAACTTCGTTGTCGCGACCTATGCCGTACGCTCGGGAGCCGACCTCTACGCCACTGACCCGGCAGGGGCACGGTTGTTCGCGGCAACCACATTTCTAGCAGCGGTCGGGATCAAGGTATTCGAGCACTGGCTGCCAAACGATCTCTTGAGGGGGTGGTATCGCGGCACGTTCTTCGCAGCGGGCATGGTCGCTTTTGCCTTCTGGTCGGCTTGTGCAGCAGTGGCATTCGCTCCGGACACCAGCGCCACTGGTCTGTGGATATTGAACGCCGCGAACGGGGACACGACCACCAAAATCCTCGTCCTCGCCCACGTCGTTAGTGACGTCGCCTGGGGCTACATCATCTCGTCGAGCGCCTGGGAACTGGCCGTCGCACCCTACCGGCGGATCGATGTTCCTAACCCGCGATACGAAAGCCTAGCCGCCCAGCACGCTGCGGTCCGGGCGGAAATTCAGGCCTGCCAAGATCGCCTTACGGCAGCACAGGATTACCTGGCCAGCGTGAAGGATGGGCGCGCCGCTGTCGAGGCTCACGCCGACCTCGAATTCCATCGTGCCCAAGAGACCTGGAGCTGCGTCGAAGCCGCGGCGATCGCCGAGGCCCGCCTCCGCTACTTGCATTCCTAACCGTTTCAGCAGGGAGAAGACGATGACACGTATGCTCGTCGCGTTTTGGCTGGCTCTGTCCCTCGTGACAGGCGCACCAGCCTGCGCCCGAAATTTGATCGAGGTCTTGCCCACGGAGTTCGCGGGTCCGAAGACCGAACTGATGCAGCGCTCCGCTCAAACAGTGGAAAACCTGAAGCCGGGGGACCGGCTTCTCGTTTTCCAGGCGCAGCCTTTCCGGCAGGTTGCGGCGCTGGCGATCCCGGATAGCCCCAATTCCGTCAATCCAGCATGGGTGAAGCGGCAGCTCGCTGCCCAATTTGCGCCGCTGCGAGAGTACATCGCAAACCTCCCAACAGGCGCCGCGGGCTCCGCAGGAAATCTGATGATCCCGGCGGTCCTCGACGAGATCGGCCGCAACATCATTCCGAGCCTTCCGGAAAAGAAGGCCGACGTACTGATGCTGGGATCGCTTCTCTACTTCGACAGCAGGGATGGACGCTGGGCAATGCGCGATCGTCGGTACCCTTCGGATGGTCTGTTGAGGCTACGCTCCACCGACACGCCGTTTGGCATCGCCGGCAAGGAGACCCGCCTGGCGGGCGCCACGATCCACTACTGCTCGCCTGACGGGCCGAAGGAATACGCAACCGCAGAATACGGCCAGAAGGTCCGTCGGTTCTGGACAATCTGGACGGTCGGGCAGTCAGGCAAGGTCGGCACTTTTTCCGATGGCGATCTTGCAACCTGCTTCGATCGGTTCAGCAACAGCCGGACGGATGGCCAGCCAAGCGAGCGTGCGATCGCGGGTGTCAAGCCGGAGATGCTCCAGGCCTCCGGCCCGAAGGCGGTTGCGACAAGCGCGCCGGATTTCCTGCGAGATGACGCCCCGATCAGCCGCACACCACCCTCGACAACCATCGGCGTGGCTTGGATCGGCATCAAGTGGAAGGCCCACTGCGATATCGATTTGTGGGCACGCCCT
>DASZZA010000056.1:0-5378 GCA_035545135.1 Lacipirellulaceae bacterium
AACGCGGGCATCCTGCAAGCGACTAGTGGAACACTTAGCGCCCAAGGCCCGGTAGGCACGAGCAATGGAACCTTCGCGGCGGATGATGGTGAAACGCTGTTGGTCAGCGGCAATATCAGCGACGGCGGGAGCGGCAATAACCTTACGAAAACCGGCGCCGGTACGCTTACCATAAGCGGGACGAATACGATTTCGGGTGATATCACGATTAATCAGGGCATCCTTAACGTCAGTGCAGGGAGTACATCCGTCGCGGCGCTGTCGGTCAATCGTAGCGGCATTTCGGGTATACCATCTCGCTTCGTTGTCGATGGCGGCATGTTCATTGCCAGCAGTTTGTCGAATTTGATGGGTTCCGACGTCGGCTTTCCAGGTCCCGGACAATTTGTACTTCAGGCGGGCTCCGCGCAATTCAACGGAGGGCTAAAGTCCAGTCAGGTCTTCGGCCCGATCGGCGGGTTCATCCGCATAGAAGGGGGAGCATTTTCTGCAACTGATGTCAACATCGTGCGCAACAGCGCGGGAACCGTGGATTTTGCCAGTGGTTGGGTGATCACCGGCGGCGACGCCAATGTGGGTACGATCGAGCTAGGAAGCACCAATTCGAACGGTGCGCTGTCGGTCGAGGGCGGAGCGCTGACAGCAACGGGTCCGATTACCATTGCGCGGCAATCCTCTCCCGGCCGCGGCGGGGCAATGCGCGTCACTGGCGGCACGTTCGTCTCGACGGACGCGACGGATGGCATCATTCTGTCGCAGCAAGACGAAGACGGGAATGCGGACCAGATCGCCAGCGCGTCGTTTTCCGGCGGCGTCAGCACGGTGGAGAAGTTCAAGATGGGCTACGACGCGAACGTCAACGCTGGGTCGGCGACGATCACTGTTGACGGCGGCATGCTTTACATCGGCAGCGGCGGTGTGGAAGTGAATGGCAGCGGCACGTTTGCGGCGGCGATGAATCTTTCCAGCGGGACGCTCGGTGCCCGAACCAATTGGGCCGGCGCGGCAGACATCATGCTTCCGATGGGCGGCAACATCAATATCAAAGCGGCCGATGCGGCCGATCTGCCACATGATATCACTCTGAATGGCAATGTTTCGGGCGCAGGCAGCCTCACCAAGAGCGGCGCCGGGACGTTAACGCTCACGCGCGACAATACCTACGGCGGCACCACGATCGTACACGCAGGCGCGCTCGTGATCGACGGCACGCACACTTTTGGCGGCGAGTATACGATCGATGCTGGTGCACGGCTTGCCGGCAATGGCATTATCGAAAGTATCGTCCACAGTACCGGCACCATCTCGCCGGGTGGCAGCCCAGGCACGTTGACAATCGGTGCGCTGGAAATGGACGGCAATGCTGCGCTGCAAATTGAATTGGGGGGCACAACCGCAGGCAGCGGCTACGATCGGCTCGTCGTGGAAGGCGCGGCTATGCTGGATGGCACGCTCGACGTCTCGTTCGTCAACGGTTTTGTGCCAGCCGCCGGTGACACATTTGATGTTTTCGATTGGGGAGCGCTTAGTGGAACATTCGCGACAGTAACGCTGCCCGAATTGCCCGCCGACCTAAGATGGAATGGCTCGCAGCTTTATAATACGGGCGAATTGATCGTGAGATTGGCCGGTGACTTCAACGGCGACGGCGCCGTAGACGCCGCCGATTATGTCGCTTGGCGTAAGGGACTAGGCATGAGCTATACGCAAACTGATTACAACGTTTGGCGCGTCCAATACGGTCAAACGGCCGGCAAAAGCGCGAATGTAGGTGCCAGCGCCAGCGTTCCCGAACCAGTATTCGCGTTGATGCTTATCATTGCGGCGCTCATACTGTCCTCTCACCGAGGCTTGGCGGTATCGCAGACGCGTATGCTCTCGAGACGAGCGGGAGTTCGCTCTAATCCTCGCAGTCCGATCTCTCCGGTTGACCAACTTTTTATTTCGATTCGTGAGCACGACGAATCAGAACGGCTCTGCTTCGCTTGACTAGAAGCAGTTTCGCGAACGGCGCTGGTACTGCTCCCTCCGCGCTTGCCCCTCACCACCACACGCTTTGCCCTGGCAATGGAGGGATACGTCCAATCAAGATCGAGGGAACGAGATTTGCAGTCCGTTGCTGGAGAGGGGGCGAAAATGGAGGTGCATGCATGGCTACGAAAAGAAAAGCTGCCAAGCGTGAATTGATCGACACAGGGCGGGACAAGCGTTATGTCCGCCGCGACACCCAAGGTCAATTCAAGGACAGCGATGACGTTGGACGCTCCGTCGCCCAAGATCGCCGCAGGAAAGCTAAGCGGATCGTGAAACCGGGATACGGTGACAAGGGCGACCAGAAGCGTACGTAGACGCACTCGCGTGTAGTGTCCGTTGCCTTGCTAGCCGTCCATGCCGGCCGGTGGGACGACCGACCGCGCTGAATGTCGCGTGGCCGCGAGAGCTTTTGGCTGCGAATTGGAGGACCGAGGCCATGGCAAAGCGACGCAGGAACAGGAGAAGCAAGCCCAAATTCCGAGCGAGCTGGCGAGGCCAATTGCGTTTCGGCCTGGTCTCTTTTGAAGTGCAGGCGATCAATGCTGAACTCAAAGAGAAGGCTGAGGTACATTTTCATTTACTCCACGAGCCGGATCACAAGCGAATTCATTTCGCCAAAGTATGCCCAAAGCACGGAGAAGTGCCCAACGACGAAATAGTCGAGGGTTACGAGTATGCAAAGGGTAAATACGTTGAGTTTGAAAAGGAAGAGCTTGATCTGCTGCGAACCGAAGAAGAAAAAGCGCTTACCGTCGACTCCTTCATCGGTCCAGAAGACTTCGACCCGATCTACTTCGACGGTCGTATGTACTATCTGATGCCATCCGGACCGCATTCGAGCGAACCTTACGCGCTGCTGGAAGCGGCCATGGAGAAGAAGAATCGCTGGGCAATAGGCCAGGTCGTATTCTCAGGCCGAGAACAACTGGCGGTTGTGCGCCCGCTGGACGGCGTACTGTCGATGGCCATGTTGAGCTATGACGCCGAAATCCGTAAGCCATCGGAAATCAAGAGCGAGTTCAGTCGGCCTCGCACGACCGCCAGTAAACTAAGACTGGCCGAAGACCTCATCAGCAAGTGGCACGACGGAAAATTCGACTACAGTACGTATAAGGACCGGTACCGTCAGAAAGTAAAGGCGGCGATCGCGGCCAAGAAAAAGGGCGTCGAAATTGGTCCGCCTGAGGAGGAAGAAGAACCCGAAGTCATTAATCTTATGGACGCCCTCAAAAGAAGCGTGGCTGAGTCAAAACGCGGTCGGCATAAGAGCCGGACGAAACGCACATCTCACGCTGCTCGCAAGCGGCGGGCTTAGTGGTTATTTCAACTTGCTCGAACGTCCGCACGTATTAAGTCGCGTCCCACGATGCCTGGTACCACAAGTTCACTGTTGGGTTGGGCCTGGAAGTTGATCGTCAGGCTGCTGCAAATCGGCAGGCGGCTCGGCGATTGCGCAGCCGACCGAGCGTTCGAGTCGGGCAATTGCCTGCTCGCGGGCTGCAGTGCGCATAAAGTACTCGATGCGGAGGCGCAGTAGCGTATCGTAGTTGTCGATGAGTTGTTGGAACCCAATTCGGCCGACTCGGTAGGCTTCCGTCGACAGATCGAACGTCTGCTGAGATTTTTTTAGAATGTCTTGGTCGAGAATCTTCAGCACTTCGTCTTGTTCTCGAACGTCTGCGTAATACCGCTCGACATCGGCTCGCAAGGAGTCCCACGCAGCTTCATATTCCTGGCTGCTTTGGCCGGCCTTTAGGCGAGCTTCGCGCACCTCGGCGCGGCGCTTGTCCATGTAGATAGGTAGGTTCATGCCGAGCGATATAGAGAGGTCGTCCTCTCCGTCCGCAACCGGGCTCAGCCCGTGCTCGCCAATCGCGCCCCAGTTAATGCCGACGGTCACATCAGGAAGATAATCCCGTCGGGCCAGATCAATGCGCCAGTCGTCGCGTGTCACGGCTTCGCGACGGGCATGGAGGCGCGGGTGGCATACGTCGAGCATTTCGACAAGAATTTCAACCTGCTTGGGCTGCGGGGAACGGTCTAGCCGAGGTTCGATATCGATGTTAGCGCCGCGCGGCAAGTGAATCGCCTGTGCGAGCCGCGCGGTCGCCTTGACCTTGCTTTGATCGATTTTTACGAGCGTAATATCGAGCTCACGAAGCCGAATCTGCGCCTGCAACACGCTTTCCAAGCCAACCTGTGCCGAATTGGTCTCGTACCGCTGACGCGCGATGGTGATCAAGTCGGCGATTCGCGGCCGAAGCTCACGATAGATTTCATCCGACTGGTCGAGGAAATAGAGATCGTAGAAGGCCAGCTTCACCTGCTCGATGACGCCAAGCTCGACGTCGGCCAGATCGGAAAAAGCGACCTGCGCGTCGTGGTAGGCAATTTCCCCGCGAGCATTGCGCTTGCCGAACCAGGGAAATTTCTGCTGCAGGCTGAGCATAAACTGCTGCGGTCCGGAGGCCGTTTGCGGCGGCATCGGAAAAAACGTCATCATGAGCATGGGATCGTCGAGCGCCCGCGCTTGGGGCACGACCTGCATCATCGCGGACGCCTTGAGCCGCGCGGCGACAATATTCGGGTTGTCTTGCCGGGCAAGCGCGACGAGCTGGTCGACGGTGACTGGTCCGGAAATAGCTGAGTTGATGACGGGAGCGGCGGGCTGGTTGTGCAGACCGCTGGTGTCAGCACTGTTTATTGGACCAGATTGTGTTGCCGGCGACGCAGCAGTAACTGCTACAGCCGGCGTTACCACAGAGGGCAGACGATACATGGATTCACTAGTCGCAGTCGCCTGGGCCGTGCTAGCTGTCGGCTCGATGGCAAAGCACAATCCGGCCACGGCGGCAAGCCATACGACAGCGCAGGCTGTGAATCGCAAGGCCATGTTGCAGAACCTCTTGTTTCCGACGGGCGCGACGAGCAGCAATCGCGATCACGAAGCAAAGACTACCGATAGCGTAGCGTATCAGGACTCATCGGCGACTGGTGATGTCCAAGTGTGGCCGCGTATTGGCGTTGCGTAAGCTTTAAGCACTTTGCGTAGTATGCCAGTCGCTAGCACACCAATCGCAATCGTCCGAGGTAGCCCTCAATAGGATTAAGAAACTCTAACAAGATCGGTTCCAAGGCGTCCTCGCCCCATCCCCTCTCGCAGAGCAACGTTTTGCAACTGTTGGCAATTGCCAATCCCAAAGGGATTGAATCATTCAGCCTGGCATTTGGCCGCGAAGCGACCTACCCCAGGTTTCGAGTCGAGAACGGGACAACGCTGAGGGTGTTGTTGTCATGCGGTTGCGATACCAAGCCGTTCCGGGTTGTAAGTTTGGTTCGTCTAT
>DASZZA010000057.1:0-4662 GCA_035545135.1 Lacipirellulaceae bacterium
ATTGAGCGTGCTCAACAGGGTGTCGGTCGTAAGCTCTGGCTTCAGTTCGGTTCCTTGAATTTCGCTCGAAATGCCGCCAAACACCTGCGTGCCGGCAAGATTCGTGTCGAATAGTTGGTTCAAATCGACATAACTACGCAGCGCGCCGTTGTTCCCCGAATAGGTAACGTACTGCCCGTCGAAATCATACGGTTGGGCTTGCAACCGCGAGCCGGCAAATAGATAGCGCCCCTGCGACTGCGTATTAGCGGTTCCCAGCAGCGTTTGAATAGCCTGATCGATTTGCTGTACGAGCGTCTGGCGGTCGGCTTCGGTGCTGAGCGTACCGGTCACCGCGACGACGTTCCCCCGCAACGTGTTGAGCAGGTCCGACACCGTGCTGAGACTCGAGTCGGCCGCGTTCAGGTAGGAGGTACTCGATTGAATGCCGGTTTGAATTTGTTTCTTACGATCCAAAAGCCGTTGCAGGCCGATCGCTTGCAGCGCCACGGCCGGGTCTTCGCTCGGAAGCTGTAAACGCTGGCCAGTGCTGACCTGATTCTGAAGCTTGAACAGCGCAAGTTGGTCTTCTTGCATCTGTGTGATCAACCGCTGCGTGACGAACATATCGCCCACGCGGGTCGTCGGTATCGGCACGATGCTCGACATAATTGTCAGTGGAATCGTAGCGGAGCCGACGTGCCACATCGCGCCGGCCGTTCTCCGCCCCACCACCCCCCTAGCTCACTACCCCATTGCCGTTCTAAATCTTCACCAGCGTATCCAGCAAATCAGATATCGTGGCGATGTATCGGGCCGAAGCCTGGTATATTTTCTGCAGGGTCAGCATATTTACGGCTTCGTCGTCGATGCTCACCCCGCTCACCGCCTGCTGCTGCCCCTCAAGCGTACTTTCAAACGTGCGAAAGCCGTCGGCCACCGATTGCGCTACCGACGAACCCTGCGTCACTTCATTGAGCATCTGGGTATACAAATCGGAGATGGAAACATTGCCGGCCCCAACCAGTGGCTGGTCCAAAAACGCCGACATCCGTTCGGCGTTCGCTGAGTCCTCCCCGATGCCCCCCAGGCTCGCGGCAAACTTGCCGGCGTTGTCGATTCCCTTCACTTCATTATTCACGCCGATCGTCGCGGCCGTCGAGCCCGTGAAGAACGTGTTGATCCCCAGTGCCGCTAGCGCGCCGCTCGTGTCACCAGAAAAAGCAAACTCGATGTCTGACGAATCCGCGCTGATCTGCAGCTTGCCGGTCGTCGTGACGCTGGCCGAAATGCCGTCAATCGCGTCGATTTGCTGCGCCAGATCGTTGAGCGTTGTGTCTTCATCCAAGCCATCGAGGTCGACGTGAATCGTATGCGTATGGGTTAAATCGTCGCCTTTGCTGTGAACCAGCACGTCGAACGTCCCGCTCACGGGCGGAAACGATAATCCCGCCGCATCCAACGCTGCATTGCGGTTGTCGACTGATTCAACACTCGTCAGGTTTTGAAACCCGACGAGTCCTTGACCTTGCGAGTACACCTTATTGAACTCGAATGCCAGCGTGCCTGCGAGGTTGTCCAACTTATCGAGGAAGCCGCCCGTAATGTTGTCGCGCGCATCGTAGAGCCCGGCAACTTCCCCAGAGGTCGTTTGCAGCGTGCCGTGCGTGTCTGCAAATGCGATTACGCCGGATGTTTTTCCGTTCTGCGCTTTCTGCTCGACTTCTACTTTCCGACTCTGTCCTTCGAATACCAGAAAATCGCCGCCTACGGCAACGCTCACGCCGCCGCTTGGCTGCTCCGTCACTTGAATGCCGACGAGTTGTGAAAGTTGGTCGATCGCGTTCTGCCGCTGCACCCGCAGCCCGCCCGCCTCGCTCGCTGAAGAATTTCCCCCTTCTACGGACGCGATTTGGATGTTCAACTTCCGAATCTGCTCGGCCAGGCTGTTGATTTGGTCTGCGTCCGACGTTACGCGCTGGTCGAGCTCCGTCTGCAGGTCGGACACACGACTATGCAGATTATTGAAAGTCTCCGCCAGCGCCACGCCGTTGCCAACGGCTAAGTTCCGAGTCGCCGCGTTGCCCGGGTCTTGTAGCACGTTGTCCACCGAATCGAAGAAATTGGTGAACGCACTGCTCAAGTCGCCGCTGTCCGACAGTTCATTGAGGACCGTTTCGAGGTCTTTGTACGTCTGCTCGGTTGCTTCGGCATTTGCCCGATCGCCGTGTGCACCGGTGAGCCGCTCCTGCACAAATTTATCGAGCTTTTGGACGATGCTGTCGACTTCGACTCCCGTCCCAAGGATCAGTCCGCCGACTCGCTGAACCGGCCCCGGAGCATAAACGGCTTCCTGTCGCACGTAGCCGGGCGTGTTGGCGTTGGCAATGTTATTGCCAACCACTTGCAGGCCAATCTGCATCGCCTGCAGCGTATTGCCGCCCATCTGAATCGAGCCGAAAAGACTCATGCGTTTGCCGCTGCCGAAGAGAAGAGTGAAGCAGCGGAGAAGGCATACAGTCGAATGCGCAACGGCTAATCAATCACGCATCCGCTACGTCGATGCTCCCCCTACCGCAAATCCTGCTACGCGGCCCGGTCCACTAGCGCACCGCCAGAGTGGTAGCCTGGGCCCTTATCATATGTCGGCTTTGGCCGCCCGCCGGTAGCAATAATCTCGATCATCTGCGAAAGATGTAGCAGTGATCGCTGCACAACCACCCAATTCGTGAGGCACTGATGTCGCAGGAGTTGCGACCGGTTTGCCGCTTCGCGGATGCTCGCTTGCACGCTTTGTCGGGTCGCTGCCGGCAACCGATCGCTCAGCGATTGAATGCTATCAGCAGGCAGTCCTTCCGCGTCCGCCCGGACCAGTAATTGCTGGCGCTGCTCGTGACAAGCTTGCAATCGGGCAGCAAGTTCGTCCTCGCGCGCGCTCATGGCTGCAAGTCCGTCGACGTTGCCGCTCATGAGCAATTGCCGCTTTTCATTGAGCGTGTTTAAAAGCGCGGTTTGCACGTCCGCCAGCTCAGCGAGCAACGCGCCAATTTCGCCTTCCCAGCTGTCGTTCATAGTTTAGACAAGGAGACAAGGAGACGGGGAGACAAGGAGAAAACCTAATTTCGGTTCGGTTGAAGGATCCTCAATTGGAGTTCGTTGATCACCACAAGCATTCGCAGACTCTCGTCGTATGCTTGATAGAATGGCTTGCCAACCGATCCTCCTAAGCAATCACATTTTACGGCGAATTCGGTCCGGAGTTGTGTTTCCGCTGCCTCGGTGTCTCCCGGCCTCCTTGTCTTGCCTAGCGTCGGCGCAGATTGTTGAGCTGTTCAAGCGCGGAGGCGGGCTTCGCTGCGACTAAGTTCGGAAACTGCCGCTCAAACATCGGCTCGGCAAACTTCGACGCGCTGACTTTCGTCAATTCTTCTGCCATCTTTTGGTCCAGTTGACCCTGAAACACTTCTTCGGCACGCCCACCATAAAAATAGGCCGGCTTGCCTACCGTCGACCGCATCGCCTTCAGCATCTGGCCGTAAAACGCCTCACCCACAAATTGCGTAAATTTCTTGCGAAGCTCGTCCGCCTTCCCATCAGTGAGCCGCGAGCCGGCATTGCGCAAAAACCCTGTGTCGGATGCCGGCTTCGCGCCCGACTGAACGCCAGCCGCCGAAAGCCCACCGCACGGCGGCAACGTCACCGGGAGCTGAAACGTTGCCGCCGCACTGTGGTTGATGGAAGTCATGAGTCGTTAGATGTTAGATGTTAAACGTTAGGTGTTAGGTGTTAGGTGTTAGTCGTAGGAGTTGTTCTGAGAAAAACTCCGTCGTGTTAATTGCGATCTTTGCACGAACGACTAACGACTAACGCCTTGCGCTTTCCTACTCAATGATCAATCGCCCGTGCAATTTACCGTTCCGCTCGATCCCTCGAATGATCTCGATCATATCGGCGGTCGGCACCTTCAATGAGTTCAGCTGGTTGACCAACTCCTCTAGTTTCGGTGAACTCGAATGATCCACGTCGATCGCCGCAAACGACGGCGTCGTACCAGCTTCCACAGTCACATTTTTCTGCGATACGATCACGTCGCCAATTTCCACGTCGCCGCTAATGACGATCGTTCCCGCTCGCGGGTTGATGACGACGCGAGAATCGGTCTGCGGCTCCTCTAGCTGGATCTCCATCAGCTCCGATGCGAAAAATACCGGATCGCGTTTGAACACGTCCGGTATTTTCACGACGATGTTCGCCGCGTCGATCGCCCGCACCATGTTGTCGGTGCCCTTTGTATCGTGGGTTTCCGAGAAGTACACCTTTTCGCGAATTTGCTGTACGATTTCGTTAGCCGTCTGGAAATCGGCGTGGTTCTTGTCCAGGATCAGCGTGATGTACCCGTCGCGATAAAACGGCGTGAAGATATCGGCCTGGATCTGGCAGCCCGCGTGCACGATTCCGACCATCGGTTCCTGCGGATTGTCGATGGTCACCTGCCCCTCGCACAAACCATAAATCCGTCGGTCTTGCGTGTTCGGCCCCTGCAGCGACGCAAACGCCAACCGGCCGCCCTCCAGGCTCTTGCCATTCAGAGCACTCACGAAGCAATCGACTTGGTCGCCCTGGCGCGCTCCGGTTGGCGGAATCGTCGCTGTCACCACCACAAGCGACACGTTTTTGATTTTC
>DASZZA010000058.1:0-3326 GCA_035545135.1 Lacipirellulaceae bacterium
CGTTGCAAAGGCTGGTCTTTGGAGCGAAACTAAGATAAGAGGACCGCCTAGATGTTTTCTGCCGCTTTGCGAGTGAGGCGATGCCAAAACTGCGAGATTTGAACGAAGTTTTCGAACAAGAATACTTGCCGATACGGGCAAAGGTGCTCGAAATAGCGGCCGCCCTCGATCGGCTCGATCGGACGAGTGGGTCGCTCGCTTCCGAAAGTCGCCGAAGGCAGATCCAGAATGCAATTCAAAGGCTGCTGCGGCCGGGCGACGATCGGGCGGAGCAAGTTCAATTGATTTTCAGCCGGCCCTATGAGGACGACTGGCGGGAGAAGTTTGGGGTTTGACGTGAGTAGGTGAGTAGTTGAGTAGGGAAAGACCTTGTGTCCTAGACGCTCGTTCTAAACATGAGCTGCCGGCATGCTATGTACTATATCGATCCACATATTCATATGGTGTCGCGGACGACGGACGACTACGAGACGCTGGCCAAAATGGGCTGCGTGGCGGTGAGTGAACCGGCATTTTGGGCCGGTTATGACCGCGGGAGCGTTGACGGTTTTCGCGACTACTTTGAGCAACTGATAGCATTCGAGCCCAAGCGGGCCGGATGGTATCGCATTCAGCACTTTACGTGGCTGTGCATCAACGCGAAGGAAGCGGAAAATGTGGCGCTGGCGCGTGAAGTGATCGCGATGATTCCGGAGTATCTCGACCGGCCGGGCGTGCTGGGCATCGGCGAGATCGGGCTTAACAAGAACACTCGCAACGAGGCGACGGTATTCCTGGAGCACGTGGAATTGGCGGTTCGGACCGACGAGCAAATTCTCATTCACACGCCGCACTTGGACGATAAGTTCCAAGGCACGCGGATGATTCTCGACATGCTGTGTGACGACAGCCGGATCAACCGGGAGCGGGTGCTCGTCGATCATGTCGAAGAGCATACGGTTCGCCACGTTTTGGAGGAGGGTTTTTGGGCCGGGATGACGCTGTATCCGGTGAGTAAGTGTACGCCTGCGCGGGCCGCCGACATGGTGGAAATATACGGGCCGGAGCGGCTGCTGGTGAATTCGGCGGGCGATTGGGGCCCGTCGAGACCGACGGCGGTGCCGGATTTCGTCCTGGAGATGCGGCGACGGGGACATCCGGAGAGCCTCATACGCCGCATCGTGTATGAGAACCCGTTGGCGTTCTTTAGCCAGAGCCGGAATTTCGTGTTTCACCCGCCGGATGTGGCGGAGCCGGCGCACGCATAAGAGGCAAACGATCCGTCGCCGCCTTTCGCATCATTCGGTTTCGAATTGTTTGAGAACGATGTCGGCCACTTCGGTGTCGGTGAGTTGACCGCCGAGGAAGACGCCGGGTTCGGAGGTGAGGAGCACGCCACGTTGACCTGGTTCACGTGCGGGGGCGCCGTGTGAACCGTGGACCAGGTTGGCATTCAGCGGGATAGTTTTCGAGCGGGCGTCGAAGAACAGCTCGAGCGGGTCGTAGCCGGGCTTGCGGTGAATATCGACCGTTCGCGCGAAGGCGGGTGCGCGGGCGTCGTCGAGCCACCAGTAATAGGCTTGCCAGCTATTGGGAGCGGAAACGAGCACGACATCGCCGGAGCGGGGATGGTCGAGGCGATATTCGGCGAGCCCCTCGGCCGTTAGCACCTCGGCGATGCCATCGCGCTTGGTGAACAGGCGGGCGACACGTTTGATGGTTTTGGGATCGGAATCTTGAACGAAGATGTGCGAGAACTGGTGATCGACGAGTGCCCACGCTTTGCTGGCGAGGAAGTCGAGCGTTTCGCCCTCGTCGGTTTCGCTGACCTTGAGCAAACCAGCTTCGCGGAGCACGCGGTTCGGAAAGACGACGTCGTTGATGGGCGAGATGACGTACTCGCTCGCGGCGAGCCACAGAGGGGCTTCGGTATAGGCTTTCTCAAATCCGTCGATGAGCTTTCCCAATTCGGCGTCGAGGTCGGCGACGGCCTGATGGGCAGCACGGCTATCGGGGCCGCTCTTTTGAGCCGCGTAATCCAAGTGCGGTACGTAGATGTAGAAGAAATTGGGCCGATATCGCTCCGCCGCGTGAATGGCGGATTCGACAATCCAACTCGTCGACTGAATGCCGGCCAGAGGTCCCCAGAAGTTTTGCAGCGGGAAATGGCCCTGCTTCGCTTTGAGTTCGTCGTACAGGCCTTCGGGCCGAGTGAAGCACCAGGGGGATTCGCTGCCGTCGTCGTTGTGGACGGGGGCGGGTGTGCAGATGTAGTCGGCACCGCTGCCCTTGCTGTGGAGGGCGAACCAGACCGCGGAGGTGATCGCGCGGTCGCGGTCGTGGAGGATGTCCCAAATCTGCGGCTTCTGGATGCAATCGTTCCAGGCGGTCCACATTTCGACACGCCGCTGATCGCGCCAGTAGAAGCCGTTGGCGACGACGCCATGCTGGCGTGGTGGACAGCCGGTCGTCATGTTAGCCTGGACCGGGCAAGTAACGGCGGGAAAGCTGGGCACTAGAATTGCGTGGCCACCGCCGACGAAGAGCCGCGAGAAGTTCGGCATCGACGCAAGGTCTCGCGAACGCAGCCCGGGGATCGAAAGCAACACGACGAATCTGGCCATTCCATTCCCGCTTTGGCTGAAGCTTTGCCGCGGTCGACGCGAGAAAAGCGATAAAATTTCAAAAAACTATTTTTTAGCTATGCGCCGGCCCGGCAATCAATGAGCGGCCGCAAATAATTATACGCACGCCGCGCCGCTTCGGGCCCCATGTGGCTATGGCGGCTCAATTCGACGCTAAACGGGCCATCATACCCAATTTCCTTCAGCGCCGCGATAACCGGCCGAAAATCGATTTCACCGTCGCCGAACATAAGATGTTCGTGGGTGCCTGAGCGCATGTCGTCGACGTGGACATTGGCGAGCCGGCTACGCCATTGGCGGATTTTGTCGGCAATGGGCAGTTCGCCCTGGCAATGGAGGTGGCCGACGTCGATGGTCAGTTGCAGCGGCGCATCGTCCGTGCCGGCAGCGGCAAATTCTTGGAGCAGCTCGTCGAAGCGGTCGAGCGTGTCGATCAGCATGCCGGGTTCGGGCTCGAATGCCAGGACGACCTGCCGATGCCGTGCGGCTTCGATCACGGCGGATAGTCCTTCGATCAGACGGTGCATCGCGTCCTGGCGCCCTGCCCCATCGTGGACGATGCCAGACCAGAGGGAAACGCAATCGGCATTCAGGTGGACTGCGATGTCGATGGCACGGGTGAGAAAGTCGATTCGCCGGGCACGTCCGAGGGCGTCGGGGGTGACGAGCGTCGGTTCGTGCTTGTGGCGGGGATCGAGGAGG